>JASHVH010000386.1 GCA_030039575.1 Acidimicrobiales bacterium
TTCTGCCTGGCCGGCATCGGCCCGCCGTCGCGAGATGACGCCCCCGGCCGCTTCCTCGTGCACCGGCTTCGCAGTGGCTGGTCGAGCGAGGCGCGGTTGGTCTGCGAGCCGTTCGAGGACCTGCACCTGGAGCGGGCCTGGTCCGAACATGCCGTCAACGTGGAGCGCTTCGGGCAGGTCGGGAGCATGCCCGTACGGGGCTTCGCGCCGTGCGCCGGTATAGAGGACACCGTCGCCGAGGTCACGTGGGCTGCTCAACTGGCCTGGGCGGGCTCGTGGCAGATGGAGCTGTTCGGGCGGGGCGGCCGGGTGTCGCTTTCCGGTGGGCTCGCCGATTCCGATTTCGGCCATTGGCGCAAAACTCTGGCCCCCGGCGAGAGTTTTACAACACCGCGGGCGTGGCTGACCGTCGTCCGGGGAGATTTCGACGCGTGCGCCCAACGGCTGGTGGGGATGCAGGAGCTCGAGGGGGCCGTGCCGCATGCCGGCTCCGGCCGCCTGCAGGACCTGGCCCCCGTAGCCAACGAGTGGTGCACCACTTGGGGCCGGCCGCGGCACGACGAGGTGGTGGCCATGGCCGACCGCCTGGCCGGTTCGGACGTCAAGTACCTGGTGATCGATGCCGGTTGGTACGAGTCGGCGTCGGGCCGGTGGATCGACGCCCATGGCGACTGGGTCGTCGACCGGGGCGCCTTCCCCGACGGCCTGGCGGCCACGGCCAAAGCCGTCAGGGAGCGCGGCCTGGCCCCCGGGCTCTGGGTGGAACTGGAAACGTGCGGATCCGCTTCGTCCGCCTTCTCCCTCACCGACCACCTGTTACAACGCGATGGGGTGCCCATAACGGCCGGGGCCCGGCGCTTTTGGGACTTCCGGGACCCCTTCGTCACCGACTACCTCTCTGAGCGGGTGGTGCGCCTGCTCGAGGAATGCGAGATGGGGTACCTGAAGATCGACTACAACGAGACTCTGGGTGCAGGCTGTGACGGGGCCGAATCGGCCGGCGAAGGGCTCCGGCGCCAGGTGCAAGCCGTTTACGGTTTCCTGAACGGGTTACGGCGACGAATGCCCGAACTGGTGATCGAAAACTGCGCCTCCGGAGGCCACCGCCTGGAGCCCTCGTTGATGGCGCTGTGCGACCTGGGCTCATTTTCTGATGCCTTCGAATGCCCCGAGCTGCCCGTGATCGCAGCCAACGTCAACCGCTTGCTGCCGGCCCGCCGGAGCCTGGTGTGGGTTGTGTTGCACCGCTCCGACAGCGAGGCCGAACAAGTTTACAAGCTCTCATCGGGGCTTTTGGGCCGGCCCTGCCTGTCGGGCGAACTAACCGAGCTTGACGACGGGCAATGGGGTCGCGTCGGAGACGCGCTGGAACTCTACAAAAAGGCGGCCCCGGCCTTTGAAAACGGGCGGTGGCGCCGTTCCGGCCCCCGGGTGGAGCGGTACAGCGCGCCGACAGGCTGGCAGGCGGTATTGCGGACGGCGCAGGACGGGCAGGGGGCGCTGGCCGTCTTCCATGCCTTCGGCCAGCCCCCGTCGCAGCCCGTCCGGGTGGACCTGCCCGGCCCGGGGCCATGGACGGTCGATTTCGCCCTGGCCGGCGATAGCCAACCCAAGGTCGATGGGCAAACCCTGTCGTGGGAGGCCCCGGCTCCTTTCACGGCCGCCGCGGTCTGGTTGCGGCCGGCCGGGGTTCCGGCTTCATAGGCAATATCGGCCGCGGTGGGCGGACAGGGCGCCACCCGGCATGGCAGTAGGAGGCGTTAGCCAGGCTTTTATTCGGTTTTTTGGTCGATCTGGGTGCGTTCCGCCGCCCTTGTTGCGCTTCGTTTCATCTTTTTAGCGAAATCGCGGCAAGAACGTTTTCCTGCACCCAGAACGGGGGCGGCGGCCGGTCGGAGGCAGGCCCCCCGCCGGTCGAAGGCAGGTCCGGACCGGTTGAAGGCAGGCCCCCCGCCGGTCGAGGGCGGCACCCCCCAGTGGAGAGCAGGTCCGGACCGGTCGTGCGCAGGCCCCGCCAGGGCTTCTCGCCGGTCTGCTAATCCGCTTCGCCTCGCCAGTTCAGCCCACGATGGGGGCGATAGGGATACCGTTCGCCTGGCAAAAATCGGCGTACTTGGTGAACTTTGTCTCCGCCGTCTCCGTGAAGACCGTTTCACCGCCGGTACCGATGTACTCGATGGGCCCGTGGATCGAAAATAGGGTCACCATCTCGTCCTCGCCGGTGTTCATAAGCGTATGGATATCGCCCGGCGGCTCGAAGACGTAGGTCCCGGGACGGGCCACCCAGTCACGCTCGAGGTACCGCCATTCGCCTTTGATGACCCAGGCTTCCACCGCGTCCAAATGCCGGTGGAGGTTTATCGTCCCTCGCTTGGTCACGCGGAGAAGGTTCGTCCAGCTCCCCCGTTCAGGGCAGATACGGAGGGGCTTGAACGAAACGCCCTCGGCTTGCGGGACCCAGGGGATCGTCTCGGGGTCCCTCAGCTGGTCGTCGGTGGCCCGCAGGTCGGCCGACACGAGTACCTCTTTTATGTCCATGGATTCCTACCTGTCTCGTGCCCTACCTTGAAGAACCCCCGGGCACCTGCTCTCCAAGCTATCCGACCCACAGCGAGTGTGCGCAGTTGCTAGAACGTGTGCGGACTTGCTAACCTCCGCTCGGACCTCGGCCGACCAAGAAGGCAACGCATGGCTCTCAACCTCGACGGACGGGTCGGCTTGGTAAATGCTGCCAGCCGCGGCCTGGGCCGGGGGATAGCCGAGGCTCTGGCGGCGCAAGGAGCCCGGCTGGTCATTTCGTCTCGCACTCAGCCAGAGGTCGAGCGGGCGGCGGCCGAGATCGCGGACGCCTATGGCGCCGAAGTCGTACCCGTAGTGGCCGATGTCTCCCGGCCCGAAGCGGCCGAGCTGCTCGTCGGCGCCGCGGTCGGGCGCTTTGGCCGCCTCGACATACTGGTGAACAACGGCGGCGGGCCTCCCGCCGGTTCTTTCGCTGATTTCGATGACGCGGCGTGGCAAAAGGCGTTCGAACTGTTGTTGCTCAGCGTGGTCCGCATGGTCCGGGCGTCATTGCCTCACCTGCGCGCCAGCGGCCATGGACGGATCGTGAACGTGGCCTCGACCGCGGTACGTCAACCGATTCAAGGCCTGGTCCTTTCCAACAGCTTGCGGGCTGGGGTGGCCGCCCTGGCCAAGACGCTGTCCGACGAGTTAGCCCCCGACCAGGTCACGGTCAACACCGTCCTGCCAGGGCGTATCCTCACCGACCGGCTGCGGGGGCTCTACGGAGGGCAGGCACGCGAACTTGGGGTGCCGGTC
>JASHVH010000387.1 GCA_030039575.1 Acidimicrobiales bacterium
CTGGGAACGAATAATGCTCTCTCGAGCACCTTTTGGTTCACAGTTTGCTCGTTGCGCCGGCCGCCGCCTTCTCGGTCCGGGCTGCCACCTTCCTCAGGCTCCTGACGGCTCCAGCTCGTCCAGGTCGAGGACCATGACCTCCACTCGCTCGCCCTCGGCCACCCCGTAGCCGTCGGGGAGAAAAGCGAGGGCGTTCGCACCCGCCAGCGCCGTGAGCTGGTGGGACCCCTGGCCTCCCGACGGCCTGACGACCACGCTGCCATCGGCCCGGGTAGAAGCACGCACCCGAGCCAGGTGCAGCCGGCCGTCAGGCTGGCGCCGCAGCCCGGCCCCGGCAATGGCGGCGATCTTGGGCCGGTCGAGGTTGTGGTGGCCTGCCATGAGGCGCAATGACGGCCGGGCGAAGAGCTCATAAGAAACAAGGGCGGAAACGGGGTTGCCGGGGAGCCCGAAAACGGGCGCCCCATTAGGGGGCAATGTCGAAAACGCAAACGGCTTCCCCGGTCTCACCGCCACCTGCAGCCAGCGGGCGTGTTGGCCGCCGAGCTGCTCCAGGACCAGTTTCACGAAGTCACGGTCGCCCACGCTGACCCCGCCGCTGGTGAGGACGGCGTCGCAGTCCAGCACGGCTTGTCCCAGGGTTTGGGCCAGAGCGCCAGGCTCGTCAGGGGCCAGGCCCAGGTCGAGGCCGATGAAACCGTCCGCAGCTAACCGGGCCAGGAGCGAGGCCCGGTTGCTGTCCCGGATCTTTCCCGGGGGCAACGGCCCGGAGCCGTTGACCAGCTCGTCTCCCGTGGACACGACACCGACGCGAGGACGCGGGTAGGCGGTTACCTGCTCGACCCCGATGCTGGCCAGGACCCCGATGTGGGCCGGCCCGAGCCGCACGCCGCCGGTAAAGACCTCGGCCCCGGGGGCAATGTCTTCTCCTGCCCTGCGGATGTTGGTACCGGGGCCGACGGCTTCGTCTATCACCGCCCAACCGTCCTCCGAGCGAGTGTGCTCGACCATGCAAACGGCATCAGCCCCGCACGGGATGACAGCCCCGGTCATTATCCGGGCGGTCTCCCCTTCGCCGACCGTCAGGGCAGCCGGGTCATCGCCGGCCATGATCTCCCCTACGACCCGTAACCGGGCCGGTACCTGCTCGACGTCGCGGGCGCGCAAGGCGTAGCCGTCCATCGAGGAGTTGGCGAAGGGGGGTACCGGACCATCGGAGCGGACAGCCTCAGCCAGGACCAAGCCGAGGGCGTCGGCGGCGCGGGCCTGAACCGGTGGTAGCCGGCGGCAGCTCGATAGCACGAACTGGCGCGCTTCGGCGACAGTGATCATCGTCGCTGCGGTCCTCGGTGCACTGGCCCATCGTAATGACCGGGCCGGGACCTCTCGCAGGCCGCACTAGCGTGGGGGCCGGGTGTTCGAACGCTTCAGCGACAGGGCGCGCAAAGTCCTGGTGTTGGCTCAAGAAGAGGCGCGCCTGCTGCACCACAACTTCATCGGGACCGAGCACATCTTGCTGGGCCTGCTGCACGAGGGTGAGGGAGTGGCGGCCAGGGCGCTGGCCTCGCTCGACATCAGCCTCGAGACCGCACGCGAAAAGGTGGTCGAGACGATTGGGCCGGGCCACGCTTCGACCGTCGGTTCGCCGCCCTTTACCCCACGCTCCAAAAAGGTCCTCGAACTATCGCTGCGGGAGGCGCTACAGCTCCACCACGACTACATAGGCACCGAGCACATCCTGCTCGGGCTGGTGCGCGAAGGCGAGGGGGTGGGCGCTCAAGTGCTCGTGAACCTGGGCGCCGGCCTGCCGATGGTGCGCCAGCGGGTAATCGAACTGTTGTCTGGTCAGGGCGTCCCTGAGCCCTCGACCGTGCAAGTGGTACGTCGAACCGGGCTACCTCTAGGCAAACCGCCGTTGTGCCCCGGCTGCCACAGCTCGCTGGAGGGAAACCTGCGTTACGCGTCCGTCCCGGCAAAGGCGGCCGACCCGGAAGGGCCACAGCTGGAGTGGACTTTCGTCTACTGCGAAATGTGCGGCTGTGCCCTGGGCCTTTCGGCCGGCGGGAGCACCGCCGGCCGGGCCTAGGTAATTTCCCGGGGCCGAAGGAACCGGTACGTCAGCGCTCGACGGGGGCGCCGACCAAAGAGCCGTACTCCGTCCATGAACCGTCGTAGTTGCGCACGTCCTCATAGCCGAGCAGCTCGTGGAGGACGAACCATGTGTGGGCGGAGCGCTCACCGATGCGGCAGTAGGCGATGACCTCGGCACCGGGGGTTATGCCCTGGCCCTCGTAGAGGGCTTTCAGCTCATCGGCGGACTTGAACGTACCGTCGTCGTTGGCCGCCTTGCTCCAGGGGATATTGACCGCACCGGGGATATGGCCGGGCACCTGCGCCTGCTCCTGGGGGAGGTGGGGCGGCGCCAGCAGGTCGCCGCGGTACTCCTCGGGCGACCGCACGTCCACGAACCTGCTCTGGCCGACCTGTGAAAGCACGTAGTCGCGCAACGCCCGCAGTTGTGGACGATCAGGGCCGGACGGGCTGACCGTGGTCGGCTCGAACTTCGGCACCTCCTCGACCAGTTCCCGGCCTTCGCGTTCCCATTTCTTGCGCCCGCCGTTCAGCAGTTTGACGTTGTCGAACCCGCGGTAACGGAGCAACCAGTAGCCGTAGGCGGCAAACCAGTTGTTGTTGCCCCCGTACAGGACCACCGTCGTGGCGGGGCCGACTCCCGCTTCCTGGAGGAGCTTCGACAAGGCCTGTTGGTCTACGTACTCCCGGCGCGGCTTGGCGTGCAGGTCCTCGAACCAGTTCCACGCCAATGCGTTGCGGATGTGGCCCTTCTGGTAGGCCGAGGTGTCCTCGTCGACTTCGATGACCCGGACCGTGGGGTCGTCAAGGTGCTCTACCAGCCATTCGGTTTCGACCAGTGCACCGGGGTGTACATAATCAGCCATCTTTGCTTCCTCTCTTTCTCGACAGGGCTTCGGCCGCATCGGTCACCTTCGGCCGGTGCCTTGCGGAAACCTGACCAAACAGGTCGGGTATCGCCAAGCTACAGCACCCGAGCAGGGAACGAAAGCTAAAAGTGTGCTGCTCCGGTATGGTCCGGGGAGCGGTCACCCAAAGGAGCGCACATTGAGGTCGCTGTTCCCCGAGGCATCTGAGCGGGTCAACCTGGTGGAAATGTACTCCCGAGGGCTCGAGGTGGCCAAGGACAGGCCACTGGTCAGGGTCAACATGATCTCGACCCTGGACGGGGCTACGAGTTTCGCGGGGCGCTCCGGCGGGCTGGGGGGGCCCGGGGACAAGTTGCTGTTCTCGGTGCTCCGTTCGCTGGCCGACGTGGTACTGGTGGGCGCCGGCACCGCCCGGGCCGAGCGCTATGGGCCGGCCAAGCTGCCGACCGAGGTGCAGCAGATGCGCCAGGGACGAGGACAGCGCCCGCTACCCCCGATCGCGGTGGTGACCCAATCTCTCGACCTCGACTGGGAGGCACCCCTGTTCCGGGCCGGTGACCCGAGGCCCATCGTGATCGCGCCGGGTAACTCGAGCGCGGTTGCCATGGACAGGGCCTCAAAAGTGGCCGACGTCCTGACGACCGGGGTCGACGCTGTAGACCTCGGCTCAGCTGTTACGGCACTGGCCGAGCGCGGGATGCACCGCGTCCTGTGCGAAGGCGGTCCGAAGCTGAACAGGAGCCTGGCGGCGGCCAAGCTGGTCGACGAGCTGTGCCTGACGCTCTCGCCCAAGCTGGCAGGCGGTGTGGGCGGTGAGCTCCTGGGGGGCTGGCTCGGCAGCGGCGGGCAGTGGTTGGCCCGCAGCGAAGCGCCCGGGGAGAGGTGGTTAAGCGGCCCGCCGTTCGCCCGTCTGCTCACCCTCGAACTGGTGCACGTCCTCGAGGAAGACAGCTTTCTCTTCCTCAGGCTGCGGCCGAACTACAGCGGCGGCTCTGGCGCGTCCTGAACGCCGGGCGCGCCGTCGCCACCGGTCGCGGCCGCGTCCGGGGCGGGGGCGCCGGGCGCGCCACCGATCATCTGCGGCGGCTGTGGTGGCACCACCCGGAAGGAGGACCGGTCCATCTCCCGGCCATCGATCCGCACGCTGAAGTAGTAGGCGCCGATTTCCGGCAGCCCCAAGCCGAACAATGGGATCGCCATGGGCATGCTCCACTCGTCGTTCGGCAACATCTCGGGCGACCGGGGAGCCACGAAATAAGCAACGATCATGCCTCTATCGGCGGGGTCACTGCCCTCCGGGACCTCGTCGGTGAGCATGACCCGGTTCTCCATGCTGGTGCCCACGTGCACCAGCTCGATCGTCATCTTGTGCTGCACGTCGGTGTCGACTGGGGTGATCAGCCCCAGGACCGCCAGAGTGAGGTTGACGCGGAACGGCGACGCGGGCGTGCCGCTGGCAAGCAGCGCCAAGCCGGCGCCGGAGATGAACAACTTGCCCCCGCTGACTTCGGCGAAATCGCACAGCACGACCTTGGCATCCATGGCAAAGAAGCTACGTGGCAGGCGGGTCGCCCGCCAACCCGGCGAACGGTGGGGTCAAGCAGCATAGACTTCCCAGCTGGCGGCTAAGTTCGAG
>JASHVH010000388.1 GCA_030039575.1 Acidimicrobiales bacterium
TGCGCCGCCTGGACGGGCGGGCCGGTGGTCCCCGTTTGGCTGAGCGCCACCCCGGCTACGACGGCCGCCACCAGGACTACGAGCACAGGCCAGCGGCGGGCATCAGCCAACGGTTTCTTCCTCCCAAACAGAGGACCAGTCCACCTCCGGGACTTCGGCTCCGGGCAGGCTCAGCTCGAGGCTGGTCCGGTCCAGCTGCGCCCGCAGCTTCTCGCGCCACCGCACCAACGCCACCGACAGCGCCAGGGCCCAGATCAACACCATGATGACGTCGGCCACGTGTTGTCCACCCGAACCTGGCTCGCTCAGGGCGACCGTGCTCACGTCCGGCGGCACCACCCACGAGCTGGCCCACCCCATTGCCTCCGCCCTGGGAAGTTCGTGACCGCCGGCTTGGACGTGCCACGAACCGTCTTGGACGGCGCCGTACAGGTGGCGCGGTGAGGACCGGGGCCGAACGGCCAGCAAAGTTTGGCTGTCACTCCCGACCGGGAGCGCCTGGGCCGGGACTACGTCGAGTTGTTGGAGCTTCGAAGCGACCACCCACGCGGTGGGGCCCGTGGGCAGGCTGGTCCCGGACGGCAGCACCGAGAACAGCGGCAGCCATGAGCTGTTGACAAAGACGCGGTAGGTGGGGTCCGTACCGACGGGGAGCAGGTCCAGTTGGCGGCCCAGCGCCGCTGCCACCTGGTTTTCGGCCCCGCCCACGGCCCCGGTCCCGACCGGGACGACCACGTAGCGGATAGCCAACGGCGCCAGCAAGCGGCCGAGGGCTGTCGTCTCACGGTTTTCCGCCCAACCCAGGTCCTCGGCCACCAGGCCCGCCTGGCCGGGGCGGACCGGTGCCCAGAGTTCGCCGGCAGAGGGCAGGCCGTCAAGCGAGGTGGCAAAGGCCAGCCCGTCTGTAGACCCCTGGGAGGCGAGCGGGATAGTGGCAGGGCTACCGACCCAGAGCACCCGGTAATCACCGTTCGGGGCCGCGGCCGGGAACGCGTAGGCACTTTCTGCTGCGGACGCCGGCAAGTCCCACTGGCCTCCTCCCACCCAGGCCAGGAACGGCAACGTCGCCGCCACAACGGCCACCGCCCCAAAGGCAGGGGCGAACTGACGCCAACCGAACCGGTAACCCGGTAGGTCCATCTCGATCGAAGCCGCTCCCAGGGCCACGGAGAAGGCCAATGCGGCCCCGGCCGGAGCCAGCACCAGCTCGAGGGACGGGATGGGGAACCAACCCCGAGACCCGGCCCACGCCAAGGCGAAGAACGCCAAGGCGACGACCCACAAACGAGCGCCCCACGCCAGCCGCCAGGAGCGGCCTATGAAGAGCGGCACGGCCGCCGCCGCGATCAAGGCCCAGCCGAGTACCCCACCCCCGTACGGGCCGGTGTCCAGCCGCAACAGTGAGCTGACCGGGAGCGCCGCCGTGGAGCCGGGGCCGGGCGCAAAAAACTCACCAAAAGAGCGGAAGGCCCCCAGAGACCACGGCAACAGGGCCACGAAACCTATCCCGGCGGCGATCACGGAGGCCAGGAGCAACTTGGCGCCGCCCCGGCCCTGGACGGTGAGCACCGAGCCCACGAACAGCGCCACGCCGATGATGGGGACGAGCAGGAACGTGGCCGGCGCCAGTGAGGCCGTGACCGCGACCAGCAGGCCCAGCGAAACGAACCTGGCCCAGGCGCCACCCCGGCCCGGAGCCGGGTACGGCGGCTGCCCGCTGAGGCGGGCCAGCGACGCCAGCACCCACGGCGTCGCCGCGTACCCGATGAGCCCCACCCAATGGCCTTGAGAAAGGGCGTTGTACGGGACCGGTAGGGCGGCGTACAGCACGGTGGCGGCGATCCGGCCTTTTTGTGAGCCGAAGTGCCTGGTCGCCACAAAAACGCCGAGCGGGCCGAGGGCCAACGGGGCCAGGACGAGCACGTGCACGGCCACATTGGCGGAGCCGAACGAAATTGCGCCTACGAGGGCCATGACCAGGAGGCCCGGTGGTGCGAACGACGAGGTGGCGAGCGCCCCTGGGCCGGCGCCCGACCACCACTCGTGCCACCATGAGGCCACCCCGCCGTTGAGCGACGGGATCTGGCCTACTAGTGGCAGAGGCGAGCTGAGGATGCTCCGGGAACCGATCAGGAGAAGGGCCAACACCGCCACCGCAGTGGCCGCCCCCACCCTCCAGCTGACCCGTCCGGCGGCGGCGGCGACGTCATCCTGTGCCGCGATGTCGTCGGCATCCCAGGCCCTGGCTGCACGGGGGCCCGGACCGTGGTCGGCCGTCTCGGCCAGACGCAGGCCGGCGCCCCCGGCCCCAACTGCTATTGCGGGGGGACCAGCCGGCGGGGGGCTGCCACCGGGAAAAGCGGCCGGAGAAGCTGGCGACCTGCCCACCTCGAAGCCGGCGGCACCCCGGGAGGCAGCCCAGGCCAGCTCGTAGCCGCGCTCCAGACGGGGCCGGACGAGAGCCCGGATCTTTGCGCTACCCCGGCTCTGAGCCTTCCAGATGGCCACGTCGCTAACTCGCCTGCTCCTCTGAACTTGGCGCCGGGCGGCCCAAAGTGCCCCGGGGCGGCCCAAAGAACGGACGAACGAGCGAAGGGGGGCAAAGACGCTTCGCCCCGACCTCGGGTGCAGGAGCAGCCAAAAAGACTCGGCGAAGGCAAAGAGGACAGCCAGGGGCGCGATCAGTACAAGGCCCGGGGCGCTGTAGCAGGTCCACAGCACGCGGAGCCTCTGCTCGTCAGTGGTGCGCCTGACCCTCGGGGCCGGTGACGCCGGTTCGGGGCCCACGCTCCCGCCACCGTTCGCCCCATCCGTCCCCGCCGCGCGGAGCCCCTTGGCCCCCGCCTCGAGGTGGCGGGCACGAGCTTGCGGGGCGACGACCACGCGCGCCCCCACCAGGTGCGCTCGCCACGAGAGGTCGAGGTCCTCGCCCGGGGCGCTGGCGGCGGTGCTGAAGCCGCCCAGGGCCTGCCAAAGGTCCCTTCGGACCAGGACGGCGCCGCTGGGGGCGACGAAAACCTCGCGGGCGGCGTCGTGTTGGCCCTGGTCGAGCTCGCCCGGTTCGACCAGGGGGTGGACGACGCCAAGGTGGTCTGCCCCCATGCCAACTGACAACAAGCGGTCCGGGTTGTCCCACGAAACGAACTTCGGGCACGTCAGCCCGGCGTTGCTGCGGTAGGCCTCCTCCAGGAGGAGGCGCACGGCGTCGGGAGCGAGAGCAACGTCGTCGTGGCAGACCAGGACGTGAGCTGCCCCTTCCACCATCTGGAGGGCCTTGTTGGCCGCCTGGGCGAAGGTCGTCCCAGCCGGCATCCGGGCGTAGTGGGCGTGAGGCACAAAGGTGGCCACCCGGTCGGCGAGCTTCTCGTCCGCCCCGACCTCGACCACCAGCACCGACAGGTTGGGGTAGTCCTGGACCGCCAGCGAGTACAGCGCATCGTCCAGCCATGTCCCGTGCCCACAGGCCACGACTACTGCGACCACGGCGGGCGCGCTTTGCTCGGGGCCCATATAAAGATCAAGAGCGTAGCAGGGCCCCCGGGACCACTCGGGGTACGCTCTCTTAATGGCTGATATGACTATTGGGAAGGTCGCCAGGGCCCTCGAAGGCCCGGCTTACGTGGCTGTGGGGTTCGGCGTGCTCGGGTTCCAGCGGGCGCAGGTCCGTCGCCGTGAGCTTCAGCGCCAGATGAGCCGGCTGGCGGGCACGGTCAGCCAGAAGGTGGGCGAAGTCTCCGAAGACGTCGGCGAGCGGCTCCCCAGGGAAGCCAGGGACCTGGCCGACGCGGCCGGCGCCCTGGCCCACGACCTTCCCCGTGAAGCGGGTGAGGCGGTGAAGGAAGTCCTCGCCATCGGGCGGTTGGTGATCAGGACGGCACCAGGCTCCGGCGGGCCCCGGGACTACCGGCGATAAGCGGGCGCGTCTACTGGCTGAAGCCGGCCAGCACGTCGGCCAAAGTTTGTTCGAGCGGCACCTCGGGTTGCCATCCCGTCAGGGCCCTTATCCGGCCATTGTC
>JASHVH010000028.1 GCA_030039575.1 Acidimicrobiales bacterium
ACATTATTGAGAAGACGGTACCGGTGGCGATGGCGGGGAAGAGCCACGGTATCAGTATCAGGCTTCTAAGAACACGCGCAAATTTGAAACGCCTGTTGAAGTAAAGGGCGATGGCTAGGCCGATTATATACTGGAAGAACACGGAAACGACGAGGAACACAGCTGTGTTCTCAAGTGCAAGTCGCGTGGTGGGATCTGCAAGCTCGGTAGTGTAGTTCTGCAAGCCCACAAACGGCCCGTGACCCTTGATGATCGCCCCGAAGCCGAAGTTCTCGAGGCTCATCTGGACGCCGAAAGCAAGTGGGTAAGCAAAGAATATGACGACGTAAGCGATGGCGGGTAGGATGAAGGCAATGAGGGTCAGGCGGCGCCGCGACCTGTGCAGTGCTCGGGCCGCCCGGTGTTGAGCGCTCTCCCTTATCTCAAGAGGTCCGGTGCGACCGCTAGGCGTGGTGTCGTGTCGCAGCCTCTTCGCGCTCAGCTCGACCACGGGCTCGGCGCTCCCATAGCTTTTGAGCGGCATGGTCCCTCCACCTACGCCGTCCCGGCCGGGGTGGGCCGTGGGTTCATAGCCCACTCCAGCCGTGGCTTTGCTGATGGCGCGGGGTTACTCACCCCAAGATTGTCTTTTGCACCTGCTGCTGCGCTGAGGCGAAGGCTTGGCTAGGCGTTTGCTTCCCCAAGAGAGCGGACTCGATTGCGTTACCGACGACTGTTTCAACCGCTGGGTAGTTAGTACCCAAGACACTTGTCCGCGCCCGGCCGTGGAGCAGTTCTTCGAGGAAGGGCTGCATGAGGGGCCCGGCCTTGGGCTGCCAGGCGGCGAGCGCTGCCTTGACGGTTGGGACATCACCTTCCGCCAGGCTGAGCTGTTCGTCAACGGTCGGTGAGGCCATGTAATTGAGGAGCTCAAAGGCCGCTTTTTCGGTTGCCGCGTTCGACTTGGGTATGGTCCAGAGTTCTCCACCAATCGGTGGTACGACGGCTTGGCCTGGCGTATTGACAGGGATCTCGGTTATGCCGAAGTGCAGGCCCTTCACGGCGTTGAGCGTTGAGATAAACCATGGACCGTTGACCATCATGGCGGCCTTGAAATCTGCGAAGTATTGCTCCGGTTGCACTTGGCCCCAGGTACTGACGTCAGGCGAGACTGCCTTCTCCTTTGCCAGTTCGGCCCATAGGGTTAACGCTTGTACCGACTGCGGCGAGGTGAGCTGTGTTAGGCTCCCCCCGTTGGACCACAGGAAAGGCTCGAACTGCCAGACGTTCTGGCCCGGGCCGGTCTGGCCGGAGAAAGCTATCCCGTAATGAGCCGGGGTGGTAAGGGTCTTCGCATCGGTCAGTAACTGCGCCCACGTTGTGGGTGGTTGGAGCCCGGCGGACTTGAGCATGTCTGTGTTGTAAAACAGGGCTATCGTGTTGGTGTAAAGGGGGTATGCGTATGCGGTGCCATTGAAGGACGCCTCGGCGGCCTGCGGGGGCTCAAGGGTCGATATTGCCGTCGGGCCCAAGGAGGCGAGTGGAGTCAGCACCCCGTATTCCGCGAAGTAGGGGAGGTCAGGGTTGTCGAGCATGAGGACGTCCGGTAGAGCACTGGCACCGACTTCGTCCTCCACTTTGGTGAGGTAGTTGGAGGGCGGGATGATCGTTCTCTTGATGACGATGTTGGGATGGAGCTTCATGAAGTTGCTGAAAACCGTGTTCAGGTAACTGTGAATTGGGCCCGCGCCAACGAAGTAGTAGTCCTCTTCGGTTAGCGTGATAGTCGAGGTCGCCGACAGGTGACGGTCGCTGGCGCTGGCAGTTGTCGTGGCGCCGGCTACCATCAAGAGGGCAGCTCCGGCCGCGCTGAAGGCAAGTAGCGATCGGCTGGCCTTACGGCTAGCCTGAGAATAATTGGTAGGAGTTAATAGTGCAGGCATTTGATGGAAGTCACCTACTTTCCCTTGCTTGAACAGATCTGTCTAAAGCCTAAAAGGCTTTAATGCTTGGATTGGTTTTGTAACGATCAAGCGGATTGACTACATCACACAAGTTCACCTCCCACTAGCTTTCTGCCTACGGCGGGGGTGAGTCGCTCCCGAGAGGCACGAGCGTTGCAGGCAGCAAGAGAGGTTTTCGGCTTTGGCTGGCTCTTGCGGCCAGCAGTTCCACTGCTCGCCTGCCTAACTCGTCAGCGGGGACCCCTACGCACGTCACGGGTGGTACGGACTTCAGCGCTATGTCTTCTCGTGCAATCGCTACTACTGAGATATCCCTCGGGACGTCTTTGCCCAGCTCGCGCAAAACGTCCGCTACGGTCTCGAGAACTCCTTCGTTGTTAACCACCAAGGCTGTTAGGTCGGGTGCGTCGGCCAGGAGGGTACGGACCGCGGCGCGCGCACCCTCGCGGTTGGGCTCAGCAGCCACACCTACGAAGTGGAGGCCGAGGTCGGCCAGCCTCGCAGCGACGGCCCTCTCCGTTCGCAGGGCGAAGCCGACCCCTCCGTCGTAAACCCCCTTGGGCGGGCCGATGAAACCGACGCGTCTGTGACCCAGGCCCACCAGGTGGTCAACGCACAGTCGTCCGGCCTGGTCGAAGTCCAAATCGACACACGGGAGGCCCAATGGATCCTCGGGCACCCCAATCAGGACGGCTGGGCTGTTCAAAGCGGCCACCAGGGAGACCCGCTCGTCGTGCAGGCCTATCTCCATTAAGATGAGGCCGTCAACCATGTTCGAGCGGACGACGCGTTTTAGTTCGCTTTTCCCGTCGGCGGCCGTAAGGAGCATGACGTTCCAACCGCGGCCTCGGGCGGCGTCGGCGACGCTGTAAACGAAGCGCATGAGGCTGCCTTCGTGGGTCCATGTATGGAAAGGGACCAATAGCGCGATAACGTCGGTCTTCCCTGCCCGCAAGGAACGCGCTATGGCGTTCGCCTGGTAGCCGGTCCGGTTGAGGACTTCTTGGACCTTGCTCCTAGTTGAGGGACTGACATGCGTGTCGCCTTGGAGGACCCTGGTTATCGTCGCAGTCGAGACACCCGCCAACGTCGCGACGTTTTTGATCGTCAACGTCTCGGCCACCAACGCTCCCTCCTCCCCCTCCTACCGAACCGGTGCCCTAGGAGTCATGTAATCGTTAACATGGCCAGCCGAGGAACCAACAGAACGGCTTGTAATCGTTAACATGGAACGGTACACACTCTTGGCCGCGATGTCAAGCAAGTCTTGGGCGATACCCCAACCAAAAGCGGAACTGTAACGGCCGAGCCAACGCAAACGTCCCCGTCACCTGTTCAGGTCGCTCGTCATCCGGACGTGGGGCGACGAGGGGATCCATACGTGGGGAGTCTCTACGTCCACGTCGCAAGCGACGTGCTAATCGGGGCCCGGCCTCTCCTCCTCCGCCGCGCTTCGAGTGCTCGCTCGTGCTCGCGCTAAACGATCTCTTTGGTTTCGGCCTCGACCGGCTCCAGATGTCACGCGTCGCGCCGCGCGCGGAGGAAAGTTCGTCGGCGTCCCCTCAAGGGTGATGAGCCAGACCGCGTCGCTCTCGCGCACCGCCGGCATCGTGCCCCTCCTCGACAGGCGCACAATGTTGATGCGTCAGACCCCTGCAACCTGCCGGCGGCCCGCAGGAAGTCGGCCGAGATCCAGTAGTGGCTGCGGGGCGACGCCGGAGCTTAGAATGCCGGCCATGAACTGGGAATACTTATGGGCCAGACGGGAAAAAGATGGTTGGGTTGTGGACGGGGACCAAAACCTGCAGGTGCTAGCTGGGGTCAACATCTCTGAGGGGGCTATGCTCGCCCAGGTCGGCGGGCAAGGCTGGGAACTTGTCTGCGTGGACCAAGGAACCTTCTACTTCAAGCGGGCCTGAGGTGCAACGTCGCTGGGACAAGATGACCGACGACCAACGCCGGGCCTTGTCGGACCAGATAGCCGCCAAAGAACGGGAGGAGCAGCGCCGCCCTCCCAAGGCGACGTCCGAACAGCGCAAACTCCTCGCTAGGATCCTCCGGCAGGCGTCTATAGGGGGCTGAACGGCCCATTGAGCCCACGTGTCAGGGCTGTTAATCTCTCCTCTTTCCGGCCGGGCGGCACTCCAGAACAAAGAGAGAATATGGGCTTGGTCTGGAAAATGAGCAGCGTCAGCACGAGGGGGCAGTGAAGTACCGGTGCAACGCCGAAAAGACGACGCGGTACACCAAAAAGGGCCACCAGCTCCAGAAGAAAGAGTACAACGAGACCCATCCGAAGACCTCTAGCTGGGACAGTTTGTGCCCCAGGACAAAAATGGTCCTCGTCGGCCAGCGGTCGCCCGGGTTCCGTGCCCTTTTTTGGTCGCCCCCGGGGCTGGAGCAAACCATTCTGCATGCGGTGCATCGCATCCTTTGGGTCTACGGGAAGGTCAAAGGTCCTGCGGAAGCAACTGGCGTCGACTGTCGAGACATCTGGACTCGGCCCAAAAAGGTGGTCGAAATAGGTACGAAAGAAATCTGATGGACCGCAAATTGGCGGCTTTCAGCCGCACGGGGCGCGTGAAGGATCGCAGCACCCATTCCTTAGGGGGACCGGGTTGCCGTGTACACAGAAGAAGTCGTGAGAACAACACGTACCGCAGGCATTGGCCTCCGCCGCCGAGCCGGAGCAAACGCCGGTGATCGCGCACACCCCGTATGGGCAGCACTTCGCGGTTTTAGGGTCGTAGCAACTGTAATTCGGGCCCGGGTAGGCCCAAATTGACGTCCACTCGCAGCATTCTTGGCCGGGCCCACAGCACGTGGCTCTTTCTGAACCGGCAGGCCCGCATTGCTTATAGGTTCCGGGCAACGGGTGTATCGTGCATGCCGAGCAAGTGCCCCCCACACAATAGGGAGTCACACCCCCGCAGCGGTGGCCCGTACAGAGCCCGGATACGGGGTCGCAATAGCCCCCGCAGCAGTCTTCGCAGTGCCCGGAGCAGCAGGCCTGTCCAGGAGGGCATTGGTCGACGCAAGTCCCATTCTCACATGTCTGGCACTTCGGGTCGCAGCCTCGGCAGTACTGCCCATGTGCATTGCTGTACGGGATGGGGGCCGCGGTCCCTACCAAGTGCTGGCACTGTTCGGGGTCAGGGGGGGCACAGAAGCCCCCCTCGTTGCAGCATTCTGTCGGGTCGTCACAGTTTGACTGGCAGATGTTCTGACTGCAGGCCATGCACGGGTTGTTTTCAAAACACAAGTCGCGACATGAGTTAGTTGTCGCGTCGTAGCGGGTGCATGCCTGTGGGCATGCGTCCCGACACGCACCCCCCTCGTTACTGGCGGCACGCACGCAGAACTGGCCTGGAGGGCAGCTATCAACGCACGTTTCGGTGCTCGGGTCGCATTCAAAGCAACTCGGCCCGCAGATGGGTACGCAGTAACCATAGTTGCAAAACTTGCACTTGCCGCACTCCGCTAACCTTCTCTCGGGGTTGCTGAGGCAGTCAAGCATCGCGTAGCTGCCGGCGTTGATGGCTGCCTGAACGCACTGGGCCTTGTTCGCGGGCAGCTCGGCCGCGCAACCTGCCTCCGCCCGAGCCTGCGTTTGCGCCCCGATCTCGCGGCACTCCTCGGGGATCGTCACGACTGACGAGCATTGAGCGCCCTGGGCGAAGGCGCGCCGGCTCGTCAGCCCGTAGGCAGCGGCCCCGGCGCTGACGGCTACGAGTGCCCGCGCCCCTAGCAGCAGCGCCTGGCGGCGGGTCAGCCGCCGGTCGGCGACCTCCCGCGCCAACTCGTCGAACCAGTGCTCTGTCACCCGCCCGCGCTATCTCCCGCCGAAGAGCGGGGCGGGGGATTACGCACGCACAGGGGGGGCAGGAGTTCTAGGAACAGGCAACGAGGCCGCCGCTGACCCGCATACATCGTCCCACCTGGTAGCCCGTCATCCGCGGCACCGCTCGGGCGACCGACGCTACGCTTGAAAGCGTGGCGGCGGGCCGTCGAGAGCGTCAGTTGGCAGCTGGGCGCCACGGCAGCGGGCACCAAGACGACAGACAGGCTCAGGGCGAGCAACTCAGGCCGGGCCCGGCGCACCGTCAACGGCCGACCGGGACTGGCTGTGGGTCGCCTCTTGCGCCGGCGAGTACGCCCGCCGCCCCAGCGAGTACCGCCGAGGCAACAAAGGCGTCCTCGACCAGTACACCCGTCGGCGTCCCTCTCGCCCCAAAGGCCCGCATTGCC
>JASHVH010000389.1 GCA_030039575.1 Acidimicrobiales bacterium
CCGGCACCGCCGGCGGCCGGGGTCCTGGCCTGTCGCTCGAGGCCGCGGGCGCCGCCGCGCTACCCGCCCTGATCGCCAACCTGGCCGTCGAGATCGCGCCGATCCGGGTCAACCTCATTGCGGCCGGGTTCGTCGACTCGCCGCTGTCCGCGTCTCTGCTCGGCGACGACCTGGACAAGCGCCGCGCCCAGCTCCGCACCGCGCTGCCTATCGGGCGCGTGGTCGGCCCGGCCGATGTCGCCGCGCTGGCCGTGCACATCATGATCAACACGGCGCTGGACGGCGCGACCTACGACATCGACGGTGGCGAACAGCTCGTCCGGGCGTGAACGCCACGGGTCCTGACCAGATGCGGACCTTAATGACCCCGTCCCGTTCGGGATGACCCCGTTCCCATTCGGGATAATTGAAATTCTCTTGGCCGGACGACCGTGGTCAACCGCCCAGGCACACAAAAGCTGCTAGCCAGACTTCTAGTGACCGCCCCTGCCCGGGCCTCCGGTCAGAACGCGGTAAAGCTGAGCGCGGGAGCTGATGCCGAGCTTGGCGAAGACCTTGCCCAGGTGGTACTGGACGGTGTGGGAGCTGATGAACAGCCGGGCGCCGATCTCGGGGTTGGACAGGCCGTCGCTGGCCAACCGGGCGACCTGGGCCTCCTGGGGGGTCAGCTGCTGGCCGGCCTCCGCGGCGGCCTGCTTCGTGCGCTTTCGCGCCGTTTCCCCGGTGGCCAGGAGCTCGCGCCGGGCTCGTTCGGCAAATGCTTCCATTGCCATCTCGTCAAACATAAGGTAGGCGGTGCGCAGCTGCTCCCGGGCGGACGTGCGGCGGCCCTGGCGGCGCAGCCATTCCCCGTAGAGCAGGTGGGAACGAGCGTGCTCGGGGCGGAGAGCACTTCTGGCCAGGCGTTCGATGGCCTCACGGTAGTGGGGCTCGCTTGAACCGTCATTGCTCACCAGCGCTCGGCAGCGCGCTAGGAGTCCGAGACCCCAGTCGCTCTCACTCCACCTGGTGCTCTCGGCTAGGCGTTCGAGCGCGCCGGTGGCCACCGAGTCGTTGCCCGTCCGGCTGGCTGCTTCGATCAGCTCGGGCAGCGCCCAACCGTCGAGATGGATCGCGGGGCCCGTCGTGGCCTGCAGCCCTTGGGACATCGCCTCCTCGTAGCGGCCCCAACCGTTCGAGTGAATAGCCGCCGCCCAGTAGCCCACCTGCGCCGCCGTGCCTTCTCCCCGTGAATTGGCGAGATCGATGCCCCCGCTGATGTGCGCGGAGCTGTGCGGTTCGTCTCCGGTAAGGGCAGCCAAGAGGAAGGTGCCCATCGGGGCCTGCTGGACGCCGATGACGTCCATCAGGACGTTCATCTCCGCCGCCATCAACGCCGCGGTGGCGAGGTCGCCCCGCCACGCCGTCATGAAAATGTCCCCGCTGAGAGCGAAGTACAACGGTGCCAGAGCGCCGGCGCCTCGAGCCAGGTCGGCCGAGCGCCGCATGACGCTGGCCATGTTCTCGAAGTCCCAGATCACACCAGCAGCGGACGCCGCCAAGGCGCCCCATTGCAGACCCTTTTCGATCGAGAACTCTTCTCCGGAGAACGCATCCACGGCCCGACGCAGGACCGGGGCGGCCGCCGCCAAGCCTTCGCTGACCAGCAGCGACAAGCCGTCGAGGAGCAGGTCTGGCAGTTGCGGCGCCCCCCGTGGCGCGGGTGCCGCCCGCGCCGCTGCAGATACCTCGTGCAGTTGGCGCGTATCGCCGGGCCGGGAGGCATAAAGGGCCGCGCCCCAGGCGTCGAGGTAAGTTTCTCGGGCCAGCCCGACATCAATCGTCTCCAGCCGCCGCGCCGCCCTCAAGAGTAAGGCGGGGGCGTCCGTGACTGGCCCGGCCGCCATGGCAATCTGGCCCCGAAGTAGTTCGATACGAGCATGCTGCAGGCTCCCGCGGGCATCGATCTCCGCCACCGAAAGCAGGCGCAGGGCCTCATCAAACCCACCCACGTGCACCTGGGCCCGCGCCGCGGCCAGAGCTCGCTCGGTCCGACGCTGGGGGTTCAGGGTCAGCGCCACGGAGCGCTGCAGGAATGCGGCGGCGGCGGCGAGACCGCCCCGAGCCTGGGCGCGCCCGGCCGATCGCTCGAGCTCGGACGCCACCGGTTCGTTCGGGCCGGGACTGGCCAGGGCCAGGTGCCAAGCGCGACGATCCGGTGCGGTCTCCGCATCGGTCGCCTCGGCCAAAGCCGCGTGGACGGCACGCCGCTCCTCGGCGGACGCGCCTCCGTACACTGCCGAGCGGACGAGAGGATGCCGGAACCGCGCCTGGTCGCTAATCTCGAGCAGCTCGTTGTCCAGCGTAGCGGTGGCTGCTTCGAACCCGAGCCCGAGTGCCTGCGCCGCACGCCGGAACAGTGCCGCGTCGCCCGTCGGGTCGGCCGCGACGATGAGCATCAATCGCTGCGTCCCCTCGGGCAGCGCCGCCACCCGGCGGTGGAAGTTCTCCTCCAACTGGCCTGACAGGTCGCTCGGGTTCGGGACCGCGAAACCGGCAGCGAGCTCGGCCGCCGTCATGCCCTTGGGCAGCTCCAACAACGCCAGTGGGTTGCCGTGCGTTTCGCTGACCAGGCGGTCGCGAACACTGGTGTCGAGGCGGCCCGGAACGGCGGCGACAAGGAGATCTCTGGCGACGTCAGGCGCCAAGCCGCCCAGGACCAGCTCGGGGAGGGCCTCCAGCTCGGGAGCCTCATGCGGGTCGCGCAGGGCGAAAAGCATCATCACGGACTCGGCCAGGACTCGTCGGGCGACGAAGCCGAAGACCTGGGCCGACGCCTGG
>JASHVH010000390.1 GCA_030039575.1 Acidimicrobiales bacterium
AAATGCCTTCATCACGGGCGGCGCTGGCGCACACTGGGCCTATGCACGCGGCGGCGACGCCATCAAGATTGAAGGCGTCGACCAGGCTGGAGCGGGTTCGCGCCGAAGCCATGAGAGCCTGGACCTGGGGAGCCGCCGTGAAGGTGACCACATCGGCCGTCCCCCCTGTGATGGCCTCTATCAGGTCGATGACCGCCGCTCCCCCAGTGCTTGCCATCTTGTAAACGGGCAGGTAACTAACCCGGGCGCCCGTTCGCTCCAGCTCCTGGACCACGTCCCCCGGCGCTTCGCCGTGTAGCTGGACCACGACCGAAGCGCCATCGAGGTCCTCGGCCTTCAAACGGGTTATTACCTCTTCCAGGGTCTCGGTAGGCGCCTTGTACCATGCGTCCAGCCCGACCTTACGGATCTCGCCCACGGCTTTTGCGCCTCTCGCGGCGATCGTGGTGTGCGAGCGCAGTGACCCGACCAGAGCCTCCTGCAAGTTCCAATCGGCCGCCAGCGCCAGCCACGTACGCATCCCGTAGCCCGTGTTGGCGAGAAGGTAATCGGGAGGGCCCTTGACCACCTCTTCGGTGCTCGTCCGCAGACCGCCCAGATCCTCCGGCTCGGTCTGCAGTAGCGGGTACACCAGGACCTCGACACCGAGGCGTTCCATCAGCACGGCTTGCTCGTCGCGCCGGCGGTCGGCGGTTATGGCGACGGTAAAACCCTTCAGGTCCGCACGGGCCACAGGCGGTCACGCTACCGCCGGGGCACTAGTGCCGGCTCACAAGCGACTGCTTACAAGCACCGGCTCAAAAGCGCCGGTTCAGCACATGGCGGGAAAAGCCGTGCCCGCCGGGCGCGGTCAGTGGTCCAGCCGTTCTTCCGGCCCGCCGGCCTCACCAAACCTACGCCACTTCCCCGAGCCGCCTCTCCCGGCCCGGTGGGCCGGCCTCGGCCGCTGCCACCCGGCGGGCCCGTTGGCCCGTCGGCCGGCCGAAAAGGACGCGGTCGAGGAGGAAGTACTGGAACAGCCACAGAGAACCGAAGGTGACCAGGTTGGCGGCCTGGGAGACCAGCGCAACGGCACCTGCCCCGAGCCCGGAGCCGGTGGCCCAGCCGGCGGCCAACCTGACCGCCAGCGTCGAAAGGCCGAGGCCACTGAAGGACAGGGCGCAAAAAGGCAGCAGTTCTTTCAGCAGTGAGCGCTTTGTGCTCTTGCCCCAGACCCATCGTCGGTTCAACTCGAAGGACGGGACGGTACCGGCGGCGGTGGCCACTACGTTGGCCCAGCCAGGGGAAAGAGCCTTCGTATAGACCATCACCCCCAGTAGCCCCAACGTGACGCTGGTCGATATTACCGAGACGGCCGCGTAACGAGAGAGCTTGTGGAACAAGGCTTTCACGGAGCGTTCCTCACCGGGCGGCGCAGGAAAAGAAAACGGACGAGGGTCGAGCCGAGGTACGCCGCCGTCAGGACGAGGATGTCAACGGGAAGGCCGGCCACCCCGGCGGCGGCACTCAGGCCGAGCGCCCCAAGCGTGCTCGCCCACGGCAACAGAGCCAACCCGAAGCTGGCGAGGTAATGGTGCCGTCGCCCCGCCGGGCGGCGGGAGGCAAAAGTGAAGCCCCTGTTGGCGACGAGGTTGCCGACGGCGCAAAGGGCGAGAGCCACGGCACTTGCGCCCACGGCACCGAGCGTCCCGTACAGAAGAGCGAACAAAACGGCAAAACTCAGCGTGCTCACGGTGCCAACGCCGGCGAAATGCACCAGCTCTCCAGCGGCGGCAGGCGGGGACCGGTGGCCGGCGCCCAGGGCGGGCCGCTGGTGGCCTGTCTCTGCTGTGGGATGGCCCGCTCCGGTGCGGGGGGCGGGAGGGAGCATCATGCGCACGATCCCCTTCAGGTCGTCCCGGGCGGTGCGGACGATGTCAACTGTGGAACCGGCGTCGTCGACCCAGTCGACCGCCACTTCGTGGACGCGTAACCCGTTGCGCTCCGCCAGCACCAGCAGCTCGGTGTCGAAGAACCACCCGTTGTCCTCCACCAGGGGGACCAACTGGCGCGCCGCTTCGGCCCGCATGGCTTTAAAGCCGCATTGGGCATCGGAAAATGAATTGTGCAAGGTGGCCCGGAGGAGGAAGTTGTACATGCGCGAAATGAACTCGCGCTTCGGCCCCCGGACCACGCGCGCCCCCGAAGCCAACCTCGAGCCGATGGCCACGTCGCTGTGCCCGGTAATGAGCGGCGCCACTAGTGGCAACAACGCATCGAGGTCGGTCGAAAGGTCAACATCCATGTACGCCACCACGGAAGCATTGCTTTGCAACCACGCTGTGCGAAGGGCGCGTCCTCTGCCTTTTTGACGTAGGTAAAGAGCCCGCACCCCGGGGAGCTCCCCGGCCAGCCGGCAAGCTATAGCCCACGTGCTGTCCGTGCTGGCGTTGTCCACAATGGTGATCAGCCAGGTGAGCGGGAAATTGTCTTCGAGATAACTGTACAAACGGCCGATAGAGATGGCCAGGTCGTCTTGTTCGTTGTAAACGGGCACCACGATTTCGACGTCGGCCGTGAACCGTCCAAGCGACAGGCCGCCACTGAGGGCCGTGGCATTGGTCTTGCCACCAACGCCGTCGCCATAGCTCAGCCCTTCTTTCTGGACGGCTGAGAGCTGGCTCCGGTGCACGGCGCTCACCGGGGCCCTGCCGTCAGGTCGTAGACCGTGACGCCGCCAATGGTCGTGGCCGTGAAGTGGCTCTCCACCCACGATGTTATGAGTGACGCATCGTCAGTCCCGGCCCCGGACGGCCCGAAGCCACCGCCGGCGCCTGAAGCAATGAAATAGTGGATCTTTTTCTCTTTCACGTAATTCTCGAACTCGGCCAGGGTCGGGGCGGGGTCGGTCCCGTTGAAACCTCCGACAGCCATGACGGGCTCTCTCGCCGCTAATTGGTAGCCGGCCGCCTCATTGGAACCGACGGCGGCGGCCACCCAGGTGTACTTGGACGCGTCCACCTTGAGCGCAGCCGTAATCGCAGCGCCAGGCGTGCTCGAGTTGAGCAGCCCTCCGATGCCGCCTCCCCCACCCGTTCCGGGACCTGCTCGGCCGCTCGTCCCCGGAGGGCGGGGACCGCCAGTCTGGCTGCCGCCAATTTGGCCGGCTCCGCCTGAGGGCGACGAAGCTCGCCCGTTCCCACCAAAAGCGCCAGGGATGAACTGCCCACCGCCTATGGCGCCAAAGCTTCGGCCGGTGCCATGTCTGCCGGTACCGGGCGAGAGCCCCGTCGCACCGGCGGCCGGGCCACCCGTCCCGGGGCCGAACCCGCCTCCTCCGGGGAACCCACCGGCCAAGGCGGCCGACGACGGCCCCGCTGAGGGGATCGCCCCCGAGTGCGGAGTGGCGACAGTGGCCAATGTATAAGCAATCGGGCCGGCCATGACGGCCATGGTCGTCAACCCGAACACTGCGGTACGAGCGGCCCGGGAAGAGAAAAACCGCTCCCGGTAAGGAAAAAGCACGATGAGCACGCCGGCCGCAGCGCCCGCGGCCAGGACGGCAGGGCGGAGCCAGGGGTGCCACGCCGGCACCCGGTCGAGCAGGACGGCGGCCCACACGGAGCTGCCCACGACGATGGCGCTCATGACCAGCCTGGCCCACCAGGCCGACCGGCGGGCCCAGAGGAACCACGCCCCGATGCCGACAATGGCGCCGATCGCCGGGGCCAGGGCGACGGTGTAATACGGGTGGATGATCCCTTGGGCCAGGCTGAACACGAGCCCCGTCACCAGGAGCCACCCACCCCAGAGCACCATCGAGGCTCGTGCCCGGTTGGTCCGGGGCCGCCTCCAGGTGACAACCAGTACCACGGCCAGCAGCACCAGAGCGGCAGGCAACAACCAGGAGATCTGGCTACCCATTTCGGCGCCGAACAGGCGGGTCAGGCCGGTGGGGCCCCACTGCCCGCTCCGTCCGGTGGCACCGCCTGCCACCACGCTGCCCGCTTCATTGCCGGTGATCCGGCCGAAGCCGTTATAGCCGAAAATGAGGTTGAGGAGGTTGTTGTCTTGCGAACCTCCTATGTAAGGGCGGTCGGCCGCCGGCGTAAGCATGACGGCTGCCACCCACCACCCTGTCGAGACCACCATCGCTACACCACCCGCCACCAGTTGGCGCACGCGGCGCCAAAAGGGGGCCGGCGCGGCCAAGAAATAGGCTGCAGCCAAGGCGGGGACGACCAGGAACGCCTGCAACATCTTGGTAATGAACCCGAGGCCGACGAGGGAGAAGGCAAAAACAAGCCAGCGAGTGGAGGCTTTCTCGATGGCTACGGTGGTGGCGTAGGCGGCTCCGCACAACAACAGGACGAGCAACGCGTCAGGGTTGTTGAACCGGAACATCAATGCCGCGACAGGCGTGAGGGCCATAACGGCGGCGGCCACCAAGCCGGCGCCTGCGGACGCCCAGCGGCGCACCGTGGCGTACAGGACCGCCACCGCCGCCACTCCCTCGAGGGCTTGAGGGACGAGGACGCTCCAGGAAGAAAGGCCGAAAATGCGGGCCGATATCTCCATGACCCACAGCGAGGCGGGCGGCTTGTCCACCGTTATGAAGTTCGAAGAGTCGGATGAACCGAAGAAAAACGCCTTCCAGCTCTTGGTGCCGGCCTGTACGGCGGCAGAATAAAAGCTGTTGGCCCAGCCCGATGCCCCGAGGTCCCACAGGTAGAGGCCGGCGGTTATGGCCAACAGCAGTAATAGTGCGGGCCTGGCCCAGGCCGGCTGGCTGGCCGGGCCACGGACCAGCGCCCGTAAGGCCCGGTGCAGACGCGCCCCGGGCCGGCGGCTAAGGGCCTCGTCTAGCGCCGGCGGCGCCAATAAGGGTGGTTCGGCAGGAACGGCGTGGCCGTCCCTCTGGAGCGCACTGATAGCCATAACCGCGATGCTCGGGCGGTTTCCTTGGCGTTGGCTCCGAACCCCGCCAGACAGGGCTCAGAGTTGGTCGAGGCTGAGAGTTAATTCGTCTCGTTAGGATTGCGCTGGAGGTACCGATGCAAGAGCACGTCCCGCGAATCCTGGTAGTCGACGACGAGGAGCACATCACCGAGCTCTTGTCGATGGGCCTCTCGATGAACGGGTTCGAAGTCGAGCGGGCCGCCACCGGGCGCGGTGCGCTCAAAGCCATCGAAGAACAACGACCTGACCTGGTCGTCCTGGACGTGATGCTGCCCGACCTCAATGGTTTCGACGTGACCAAAAGGCTGCGCCAGGCCGAAGGAGCGGGGGCGCGTATACCGGTCATCTTCCTTACGGCCCGCGACGCCACGGCGGACAAGATCGAGGGCCTGCGGCTAGGTAGCGACGACTACATGACCAAGCCCTTCAGTGTGGAAGAGCTCGTCGAGCGGGTCAAAGCCGTCCTCCGCCGTTCCTCGGGGATCGGCCCGGGTTCCAATCGTCTGGAATTTGCCGACCTCGAAATGGACCTGGAGACACGCGACGTCTGGCGCGCCGGCCAGCTCATAGAGCTCACCCCCACCGAGTACAAATTGCTGCACTATTTGCTGGCGAACGCGCGCCGGGTGTTGACCCGGGACCAGATCCTCGAGCATGTCTGGGAGTACACTTTTTCCGGCAATGCCAGCGTCCTGGAGACGTATATCAGCTACCTGCGCCAAAAGGTCGACTCGCTCGGCCCGCCCTTGATCCATACCGTGCGAGGTGTCGGTTACTGCCTCAGGTTGCCGCGCCGGCGCTGACCGCCAGCGGCCGGTCGGCGTCACCCCAAGGCCCGAAGCCCGCTACCTCCGCCGGCACGAGAGGCAACCGGACCGTGAAAACGGCGCCCCCGCCGGGGGCGTTGGCCGCCGTTACGGCGCCCTCGTGCTCAGCGGCCACGGCCGCCACGATCGGTAGCCCGAGACCGGCGCCGGCGCCGAGGCGAGCGGGGTCCTTTTGCCAAAAACGGTCGAACACATGGCCGAGTGCCTCTTGGTCGAGCCCGGGCCCGTTATCGCGCACGGACATGACGGCGGCGCCCATCTCCACCTGGGCCGATACCTGGATAGCGGTCCCCTCGGGCGTGTGGTTCAGGGCGTTCGTCACCAGGTTGCCCAGCGCCTGGCGCAGGTGGCCCTCGACCCCGAGGATGATGACGGGCTGGGGCGCGTGAAGGGAGATGGGACGGCCGGGGGCAGCCGCCGTTGCATCGCTGCACGCATCGGCGGCCAGCACGGAGAGGTCGACGGGCGCCCGTTCGGCCTGGCGCACCTGGTCCAACCGGGCCAGCAGTAACAGGTCCTCCACAAGCCCCTTCATCCTGGACGACTCCTCCTCGATGCGCCGCATGATCGTCTCCTTGTCGACCCGCGGGTTGTCTGCCCCGAGACGGAACAATTCAGCGAAACCCTGGATGGAGGTAAGCGGTGTCCTGAGCTCGTGCGAAGCGTCGGCGAGGAACTGGCGCAGCCGGTCCTCGGTGGCGTCACGCTCGGAGAAGGCCCGCTGGATCTCGTCGAGCATTGTGTTGAAGGCGACTGCCAGTTCCCCCACTTCGGTGTTCTGTTGCTTGACCTCGACCCGCTGGGAGAGGTCCCCGGCAGCTATGTCCTTGGCCGTACCCGCCATGCGCTCCAGTGGCGAGAGGCCACGGCGCAGCATAAACCCGGCGCCCACGGCCAGGATGAGCAAGAGCGAACCCGCCCCCAGGGATTCGATCAGGAGCAGCTGGTCCAATGACTTCGTGACCTCGGTGGTGGGTAATGCGACGACCACGCGGTCACCGTTGCTGAGCCTTGGGCCGATATCTGCCAACCAGCCGGTGGAGCCGGTGACCGAGCCCAGGTGCACCATCTGCTTGCCTTCGCTATCAGCCAGGAGGGACGCCGTGATGCGGGGGACCGCCGTTGAGCTTTCCAGCTGTACGTGGGCCACCGGGGTGCCCGACTTCCCCAGTAACTCCCCATAAGTGCCTGGGGCCACGAGGATCGGCGAACCGCCGGGGTTGGACCCGTGAGCGGGCGGTGGGCCCCCGTCAACCGCACCTCCGGGCGTTGTCCGCGCCCCGGTCCCGGAGTTCCGGTACGCCGCCACTCCCGCCCCGTTTTCGTCGCTCTGGCCGTAACCACCGTCGGGGCCGTAGCCGGCGCCGGGGCCATAGCCCGAACCGGGCACGTAGCCGTTCGCCGGCCTTCCCGTGGTATTGGAGGGAGGCAACTCGATGCCAGCCTTTTGAGCCAGCTCCTGTGTGACGAGGGGCACCGCGTTTTTGAGGTCTGTCCCGAGCTGGCTGTACTGCGACCTGGAGTAAAGCTCGTACATGGTTACCCCGAAAATGGCCAGGCCGACCGACATCAAAAGGAAAAGCCCCGCCACCAGCCGGGCCCTGAGCGTCACTTGGTCATCACACCCTGTGCGGACGTCGGTTTGACCCGTTTATGGCGACTTTCGGCATAAACCATCGCCCGGTCGCTCCCATTTCCATGAGGCTATGACAGAAACCTGGGTTTTCCCTGGGAAGAGGCTAATTACGCGCCCAGAACCGACCTGGCGGCACCGGCCCTATTTGTCGTCCCGAGCCTCGCTTTGGGCCGTAACCAGAAGGCCGAAGGGGTGGAGGGCCCGCCTCAGAGAGGACCGCCCATACGCGTCGACCATGTCCGGGCCTGGCCCGGCGTCGGGCCGGCCAGGGGGCGGTAGTTGACCCCCAGCGCGTCGAGCCGGGCCATGTGGGCTTCCAGCCGGGGCTCGAACTCGTCCCACCGCCTGTCCCGCGGCGACCAGGCCACTTCCGAAAAGGCGCAAACCCGGGGGAAGTACATGTACTCGGCGTGCTCCGGCGTCGGGACGTACTCCGTCCACAGCTGGCACTGAGTCCCGATTACATGGCCCTCGAGGCCGGGCGGCAGACCGGCGGGCACAGGTTCGAAACCGTACACATCGGCAACGCTTATCCCGGCGCGGATGGCGAGAGGCTCGGCGGGGCTGTCGCTGTAGGACAAGTCGAAATAGGTCCAGGTTTCGGGCGACATTATGACATCGTGCCCGGCTTCGGCCGCTTTAATGGCCACCTCGCGGGCGTCGTCACCCCGCCACACCATCACTACCGCTCCCGGAGGCGCCCCACCTTCGAGGATCTCGGTCCAGCCCACCGTTACCCTGCCCTTGGCCGACAGCGCGCCGGCTACCTGCCGGCTGAACCAGCTTTGGAGCCGTTGCGGGCCGGGTAAGCCCAGTGACTTCGCCAGGTCGCGGGCGGCGGCGCTCGCCTCCCATTCGGTGACAGGGCACTCATCGCCACCTATGTGGATATATGGGCCGGGGCAAATCTCGGCCAGTTCGTCGAGCACGTCCGTGCAAAAGCGGACCGTGCGTTCTTCCAGGTTCAGCACGTGGTCGCTGATCCCCCAACTGGTGTACACCTCGAACTGCCGTCCGGTGTTGCCGAGTTGGGGGTAAGCCGCGATGGCGGCCAGCATGTGGCCGGGCATGTCCACCTCGGGCACCACGGTCACGAACCGTCTTGCCGCGTAGGCCACGATCTCAGCGAGGTCGGCCTTGGTGTAGAAACCGCCGTGCGGGGTGCCGTCCCCCCGCCCTTCCCGGTAATGGCCGGCCGGCGACTCCCTCCGCCACGCCCCCACTTCCGTCAACAGCGGGTAACGGTCCACCTGGAACCGCCAACCCTGGTCGTCAGTCAGGTGGAGGTGGAGCATGTTCAGCTTGTGCAGGCTGGCCAGGTCGATCAGCCGGAGCACGAAACGCTTCTGGAAGAAGTGCCTGGCCACGTCCAGGTGGATCCCGCGCCAGGCAAAGCGGGGCCCATCTTCGATTTCCACGCCTGGCACGTCGACGGGCGCCACCGCTGAGCGCGCCCCGGCGCCGGGCGGGCCGATCGTGGGGGCCGAACGCAACAGTTCGGCCGGGAGGAGTTCACGCAACGTGCGAGTGCCATAAAAGACCCCGGCCGGCGAAGGCGCCTCGATCTCGACCCCGCTTGCGCTCACCCGCAGCCGATAGCTCTCCAGGGACGGACCGTCGGGTACTCCGCTCGGATCCGGCCGCACGGCCAGCCGGACGGTGCCGTGGGAGCTGCCGGCGCCGGGACCTCCGAGTGCGACGCGCCAACCCGTGGCCGCCTGCAGCTCCTCCGCTAGAAGGGAGGCGACATCGGCCGACGCTTCGTCGGACGCCACGACCATCCCGTCCGAAAGGGTGGTCCCCTCGGCCGTCCCGCGAACGGAGCTGGGCCGGGGGATCATGGGAGCCCGGGCCGGCCGGTGATAATGCTCTCGCCTACCGGGGGGGCCGAGGTGCCTGGCGGGGCCGAAGTGGCTGCGGGGGCCGAGGCGGCTGGCGGGGCCGAGGCAGCCTGAAGGGCGAGCCGCACAGC
>JASHVH010000391.1 GCA_030039575.1 Acidimicrobiales bacterium
CAGGGGGCACCCGTGGCCGGCCGGCTTCTCCTGCACCGCGGTTGACACGGCCACGGCTGAATTTGTCGTGTGGCAAACAGGCTCTGGTGCAGACCTCCAATCGGCCGTGGCGTCAAGTTGCGCAGTACCAATGGTGTGCCCACCCATCACGATCGGTGGACGGCGGTACATGGACGGCGGAGTGCGCAGCCCGCTCAACTCCGACCTCGCCATCGGCCACGAACGCGTGCTGGTCGTCTCGGTCACCGTGCTGTCAGAGCCGAGCCAGCCGGATGGCCCCGGCCATGGCCAGCTGGTCTCCGGGCTCGCCGACGAGCTATCTGCCCTCAGGTCGTCCGGCGCCGCGGTCGAAGTCATCGAGCCCAATGACGAGTTCCTGAAGGTGAGCGGGTGGGGCACGTCACTCATGGACGTCGGCAAGGCGGCGGAGGCCTACATTGCCGGCACGCGTCAGGGCATGGAGGAGGCAGAACGCATCGCCGGCCTCTGGGGACGCTAGCTCCGCCATCGAACCGCCCGGTCTTTTACCTACCGCCTGAGCCGGCCGGGCGCCACGCCTACTGTGGGCACGTTGGGCCCAAATAGGCCCGCTCGCCGAGCGGTGCCCGTGAGGAGGCGCACATGAGTGAAACCGCACCAGCCATGCCGGGCCCACCCGCAGGCCCCGGTGACGGGCGCTGGCCTGGCGGCCTATCGTCGGCGGCGCCCTCCCCGGGTTACACAGGCGGGCCTGGGTGGCCAAACCAGGGGCCGCCCCCGGGCCCGTTGCCCTCGCCGGGCGGAGGCAACTGGTCAGGCAGGCCGCCGCCTCCGCACCCCCCTCCGCCATCATCGGCTGACCGGGTGCGGGTGGCCTGGCAACGCCGGGCCGGTACGGACTACATATTCAATTTTTGGACGGCCCTCGGCTGGACGGTGCTCACCTTGGGCATTTACGGGTACTACGTCTTTTACCAGTTGGTGAGGCGAATGCGTGACCACAACGCTCGCCGGCTCGAGCTCCTCGACGCCACCGTCACTTTTGCCTGGGAAGAGGCCGGGCGTCGCGGGCTGCAAGGTGAGCTGACCCCGTCTTTCCAGCGGGCCGCGGGCCACCTGGCTGTACTCAGGAAAATGACCACCGATTTCAGGGAACCACTGGTATTTACGGTGCTAACGCTGATCGCCGGCGGCATTGTCCACGTCGTCACCTTCATCTTGCTGGACCAGGATCTCGTCCAGCATGACCAAGCCGAGGTCGGGGTCGAGTACGAGATCGCGCTGATCTTTGGGCGTTTCGGTCAGAACCTGGCGTTCCCCGACCAGAGGCGGGTGAAGCGCCGGCAAAATTACGTTGCCCGCGTCCTTGTCGCTATTTTCACGTTCGGCGTTTATTTCCTCTGGTGGTACCACGACATGATGGTGGAGCCCAACAGGCATTTTTATACCAACTGGTCAGAGGAGGACGCTCTGGCGGGGGCGGTGCAGCGCCTTCTCTAACCCTCGGGCACGCCTGCCGTTCGCCCGGGCCGACGTCCCGGGGGGCCTTATGTCGCGGTGTGCGTCGCTTTAGAGTGCGCCGCCGGCGGTCCACCCACACAAATAGGTTCGGGAAAAGATATGGAGTTCACGAAATCCAGGACGCTCCTCGTTTCCGACAAAGAGGTCAGGGTCGCCTTCAAGCCAAGGGCGTGGCCGGCCGCCGTAGGGAGTGCTAATTCGGCGTAGTACTTGTCAGGGCTTGACGTCGAGTACGTGTCGAGATAGGAGGTGACCCCGCAGGCAACTACCTGTTGCGATTTTTCCTCCGAGGTCCCGGCGCCCTGGCTGACGGCCGGGAGCTCGGCCACGCTCGAGGCTGCCGTGATGACCACGTCCTCGGGCGGTGACGCGTGGCGAAAGACGACCCCTGCCTTTGGTGTGCCTGCATAGGTCCATCCGGCCGGGAAGAGAACGCTGAAAGCGTCGGACGTGTAGTAGCCAAAACGCCCGGGAGCGCTGAACCCGGTATCGGCACTGATCCACCCGGTCACGGTCGAACCCCGGACCCTGTACCAACCCCCGGCCCGGTTGGTGTGGGCGAGAAGCTGGAGCACGGTGCCCTGAGCGGCGGTCCCGATCACCTTGGCCGACTTCGACGGCCCCGCCCGCACATTGAGGCCGATCGGGGAGAGCACCGTTTGCGGGCCGCTGACGTGGCTAAGGGAAGTCGTCGTCGTGGTGGTCGACCCAGAGGTGCTGGTCGTCGACCTGCTCGTCGTGGTGCGCGCCGTAGTTGCGGTTGCGCTCCCACCCATCACGCTACATGCGCTTGCCAGCAACGCCAGGACCGACAGGCCCAAGCCGGCGGAGATAGGCCACGACCGGCTAATCGTTCTACCGGCTGGTTTTTTCCTTGACAGCACGTCGATGCCCGGATGCTAGCGCAGCCCGTCCCCGGTTAACAGGCAACCGTCGGTCTATGCTCCGGGGACGTGAATGAGGAAGTGAGCGGCGCCAACTCCCGCCCCATGGCCAGGACGGCCCCGGTAGAAGGGCCTCACGAACTCCACGGTCGTCAGCTGGCGGTGGTGTTCGTGGGGCTGGTGCTCGTCATGCTGATCGCGGCCCTCGACTCCACGATCGTGGCCACAGCTCTGCCCACCGTGGCCCGCGATCTCGGCGGGCTCAACCACATTTCGTGGGTCACCACGGCCTACCTGCTGGCCCAGACGGTGGTCACCCCGCTCTACGGCAAGATGGGCGACCTGTACGGCCGCCGGCCCGTACTGCAAGTCGGCCTGGTCATTTTCCTGATCGGTTCGGCATTGTGCGGCTTGAGCGGCAGCTTCGCCATGCTCATTGCGTTCCGTGCATTGCAGGGATTGGGCGGCGGCGGCTTGTTGGTGAGCGCCCAGGCGGCGATTGGCGACGTGGTGTCGCCTCGGGAGCGCGGGCGGTACCAGGGCGTTTTCGGGGGGGTGTTCGCCATTGCGACGGTGGTGGGCCCTCTTGTGGGAGGCGCGCTCACGACCGACCTTTCCTGGCGCTGGATTTTTTATATAAACCTGCCCATCGGTGCAGTCGCCTTCTTCGTGCTGGCCGCCACCTTGCCCAGTACCAAGGCTGCTTCCCGCCCGGTCATCGATTACGTCGGGACCGCCCTCCTTACGGTCGCGCTGGCCGCCCTGGTGCTCATGGTTAGCGTCGGAGGCACAACATACCCCTGGTTGTCCGGCGAAGTGATCGGGCTCGGCGTGGCCACGGTAATTGCCGTTGTATTTTTGGTGATGGTCGAGCGCCGTGCCGTCCAACCGGTGCTACCCATCCGCCTGTTCGCTAACAGCGTTTTTACGAGCAGCGGGGTCGTGGCCTTACTGATCGGGTTCGCCATGTTCGGCGCCATCACTTTCCTTCCCCTTTATTTCCAATTGGTGAAGGGGGCGTCGCCGACCACTTCGGGCCTCGAGATCCTGCCGCTCATGGCGGGATTGCTCGTCACATCGATCGGTGGCGGCCAGATCGTCTCGCGCACCGGGAAGTACCGGGTGTTCCCCATCATCGGTACCGCGGTTATGACTCTCGGTTTGTTCCTGCTTTCTCTGCTCACCCCGAGCACGTCGGACGCCGTGGCGTCGCTTTATATGTTCGTCACCGGTTTTGGCATCGGTCTTGTAATGCAAGTGCTCGTCGTGGCCGTGCAAAATGCGGTCGGGTACCAGGACCTCGGCGTGGCCACTTCGGGCAATACCTTGTTCCGCAATATCGGTAGCTCCGTCGGGACGGCGGTGATCGGTACCATCTTTGCCACCCAGTTGGCGTCCAAACTGGCGCACGATTTTCCCCATTCGCCCAACTTGGTCCAGGACAGCCGGACTCTCAGCTCGGCGGCTTTGGCCGCCCTTCCCCCCGGCGTGCGGTCCGACTTCCTCAACGTCTATGCGCAGGCTCTCGGCACCGCTTTCCGGGTGGCGGGCTTCGTTTCCATCGTGGCCTTCGTCGCCTCGTGGTTCATAAAGGAGCTCCCGATGCGGACCACGGTCACCACCGAAGGGATCGGTGAGGCGTTCGCCTCCCCGCGTACGCCGGACTCCCTGGCTGAGATCGGCCGGGCCCTCAGCGTGCTCGTTGGCCGGCGCAAGATGGCGGCTTATTTTGCCCGGGTCGCCTCCGACGTGGGTGTGGACCTGCCGCTGGCCACCTGCTGGGTGCTCGTGACGCTGCGGCGGAGCCCCAGGCTTGACGAACAGGCCCTGCGCGCCCTGGCCGAACAGCACAAGCTGACGCCCGAGGCAATTGACAGCGCGATTCGCGACGCCAGGGACCGGGCATTGGTAGACGCCAGCATGCAGCTGTCCCCGGCCGGGGCTGACATCGCGGACCGCCTCACCTCGGCCGTCCGGGAGCGCCTCGAGGGCCTGCTAGAGGGGTGGTCCCCCGAGCAGTACCCCGAGCTTGTCCAGTTGCTCGACCATTTTGCGACTGAGATCGTCTCGGGTTCGCCGGTGCCGACGGTGGGCCCGGCGGGGGAGCAGGCTGCCTAATTCCGGCTGGGGGGATCTTGTGCCAAGCCCTTCGTCGCGGGAAAACCGGTCAGGTGCTCAGGAAACCACCCGATTGATGCTCCCACAAGTGCCGGTAGGTCCCGACCGGCCCGGCGAGGAGCAGCTCCCGGTGGGTCCCGACCTCGACTACCTTCCCGGTGTCGATGACGATGATCCGGTCCAGGTGGGCGATGGTCGACAAGCGGTGGGCGACGACCAGTGCCGTGGACCTGGACATCAGGCGCCACAGCGCTTCCTGCACATAGCGCTCGGACTCGGAGTCGAGTGAACTGGTGGCCTCGTCAAGGATCAATACCGGCGCCGCCTTGAGCATGGCCTGGGCGATGGCGACGCGTTGGCGCTGACCACCCGACAGCTTGAGCCCGCGCTCGCCGACGACGGTGTCGAAGCCCTCGGGGAGGTCTTTCACAAACTCCTGGACGTGGGCCGCCAATGCCACTGCTCGGACCCTCTCCATGTCTATGGGGCCTGGCTGGCCGTACCAGATGTTCTCCGCGATGCTGCGGTGGAGCATCTGGGGGTCCTGGGGGACATAGGAGACGGCCCGGCGGACGCTGTCCTGAGTGCACAACGCGACGTCCTGGCCATCAATGAGGATCCGGCCCTTGTTGACGTCCATGAGCCGCAGTACGAGCCGGGTGATGGTCGACTTGCCGCCCCCCGAGGGCCCAACCACGCCAACGTGCTCGCCCGGCCGCAGTTCGAGGTTGAAGTCGTGCAGGAGGGGGCGGTCCTGGCGGTACGCGAAGTTGACGTGCTCGAAGCGGACAGCCCCGTCAGTCACGACCAGGTCGGGCGCCCCGGGGACGTCCACTACCTCTGGAGGGGTGTTGACGAGGGCGACGAGCTTCGCCGCCCGGCCGAGACCGCGGGACAACTGGCGGATTTGCATAAAGCTTTCGATCAGTTGCGCTGAGACCTGCGAGGCGTAGAACAGCACCAGGTATATGACGCCGGCCCGAATGTCGCCCCGCACGGCCAGGACGACACCTACCAAAAGCGCGCCCCAAGTCATGAGCCCCACCGTCCCGCTCATCCAAACCCGCGTGACGGTGAACACTCTCCGAGCTTGCAGGTCGGCGCGGACCGAGGCGTCGAGGAGGCTCTCCACTCGCACGGACTCGGGCTCCTCGCCTGCCCCTACCAAAACGGTGGCGACGTTACGGATCACGTCGGACGCAGTGCCCTCGGCCCGCGAATGAGCTCTCGAGAACCGCCGCGACGCTTCCGTCACGGGCCCCGACCGCTTGACGACCACGAACGCGAACACCGCCGTAAGGACCACCAGCACTACCGCCACCGGCCACGCCACGATCCCCAGCACGATGATGGCGCTCAGGACGACGATGATGATCCGCAGGACGCCCCAATGGAGGTTGTCGATCCCGTCCATCAGTGCCCACGAGAAGGCGCTCAGCGAGGACGCCACCTCACCCGAGGAATGGTCGACGTGCCAACGGTAACCCAGCCTGAGGAGCCGCTCGAAACTCCTGTGGATGCCGTTGGCGAAAGTCCGCAGACATCCCTCCCACTCGAGCCACCCGGACATGCGGTAGGCCGCCTGGCCCAGGATGATCAGGACGGCGTAGGCGACGATCAGTGACCCGAAGCGGGGCCAGAGCGCTGTGCCGGGCTTCAGGGTGGCGATCCGGTCCAGGACAGATGCGAACACCAGCGGGGTGGCTACATCGGTGATGGCCACGGCCACGACCAGGAAAGCGGCGGCGGTCACGAGCTTGCGCCCGTAGGGTCGCGCCACCTCGACGCAATAGCGAACCGTTTCTCGAGTTGTTGCCGCCTCCCCCTCGAACTCGCTCATTCCTGTCCTCCACTCGCGCCACGGGCACCTCCACCACGTGGCCTGCGCAGGGCTGGACAGCACTGGGCGGCCGCCTCTGCCTTACCAGTCTGACGCCACACCTCCAGCGGGGCCACCGATTAAGCGCTCTGAGGCGCCGCCAGAGGACTACTCGGGCGCTCGAAGCCGGGTTGGGTTTGGTCGTCAGGGTCTTTTGGCGTCATTTGGCGTTCGAGCCCGCCGGCTTTCCTGAGGCGGGGCCTAAGTAGTGTCGTCGGGGTGGACGACGACCTCGTGTACGCCGACGTGTTCACTTTGCGCCGCCAGCCGGCGCGCTCCGAAGCGGTCGTGGGTGCCCTGCTCGAACGGGTCGCGGCTCTGGACGCCCCCGGCTCGCCGACCGCCTTGCGGAGCGTGCTGGCCGTCTCCGGGACCGCCCTTCCCGAGGCCCGCGCCTGCGACCAGGCCGACCCGGTCGGGCCGCTCCACGGTGTGCCGGTCCTGGTGAAGGACAACATCGAAGTCGCCGGCCTGCCCTCGACGGCCGGTGCGACGAGCCTCGCCGGCCGGCCGGCGACCCGGGACGCGCCGCTGGTCCGTCGGCTGCGGGAAGCAGGCGCAGTCATCCTCGGCACGGCCAACCTCTCGGAATGGGCGAACATCCGGTCGATGCGTTCGACCTCGGGCTGGTCGGCCGTGGGAGGCTTGACTGGTAACCCATGGGCGCTCGACCGCAACGCAGGGGGGTCGTCATCGGGTTCGGGCGCCGCCCTCGCCGCCGGCCTCGTCCCGTTGGCGATCGGGACCGAGACCGACGGGTCCATCACGTGCCCGTCGTCGCTCAACGGGGTGGCGGGCATAAAACCGACCGTGGGGACGGTCTCGACCGAAGGCGTGGTCCCGATCAGCTCCAGCCAGGACAGCCCTGGCCCCATGGCCCGCACGGTTGACGAGGTGGCCCTCCTGCTCGAGGTGCTCACCGGCCAGCCCGGGATCCTGGAGCGCACCAGGAGCGGTGTCGCCGGGCTGCGGGTGGGTGTGGCGCGCACGTGGCGCACAGGTCATCCAGGTACCGACGACCTTTTCAACGAGGTACTGGGCCAGTTGGCCGGCGCGGGTGCCGACGTGCACGAGGTCGCGGCGGCTGTCCCGGGTACGCAGGAGGACGAGGACGAGCTCACCGTTCTCCTCTGCGAACTGGTCGACGGCCTGGCGAGGTACCTGCCGACGCGGGGCCCAGGTGGGCCGCAGGACCTGAGCGAGGTCGTCCAGCACGAGAAGCGCCACGCTTCGACGGAGCTCATCTACTTCGGCCACGAGTCGTTCGAACGGGCGCTCGAGCTGGGCGGGACGGGTTCGGACAGTTACAAGGACGCCCGGGCCCGGAACCTCGAATGGGCCCTGCACACGTGCCTGGAGCCCGCGTTTGCCGATGCCGACGTGCTCATCGCCCCCACCTACGGGCCGGCGTGGAAGAGCGACCTGGCCCTGGGCGACCACGGGGTCACGTCCCACATCACCACGGCCCCGTCGATCGCCGGGTGGCCGATCGCCACCGCCCCGATGGGCCTGGTCGACGAGTTGCCGGTCGGCCTGGGGGCCGTCGGGCGCCCCGGCTCAGAGGCGCTCTTGCTGGCCGTGTGCAAAGTGGTGGAACGACCGTCCCGGCCGGCCTGGCGCTTGCCCGCTCGCGGTTAGCGTCCGCCTCGCTTCAGGAAAGCGGCGGCAGCTAAGCCGGGCACTTCTGCGGCACCTGGCCCGGCTGAAGCCCCGGCGGGACGTACTCGCCCTCGTAGTACGACGACGAGTCGGGCTCGATCTCGGAGGGCGGGGTGGTGTTGAGGGAACTGGGGGCGGCGGCCGCCTCCTGTAGCGGGCCCGCGGCGCCGAAGACCTTGGCGGCCAGCGAGAACTTCACGCCGCTACCGGTCGTCGTCACCGCTGACGTTGTCGCCGGCATCCCGTAATTCAGGAACTGTTTCACCATCGCCTGGTCTTCGGAAGGGACGGGGTCGAGTGCCCCCGCCACCTCGTACGAGTTGACGGTTGGGTACGTCCAGTCGGGGATGCCCGCTGCGTTTGCGTGCCGAAGCACCTTGGCCAAGCTCAACATGAGGGAGTTGGAAAAGGTGTTGTCAACGCTGAGGCTCCTGGCGACGCCGCCAATAACTGTATTGAGTGCGAGCGGGTCCGTAAGCCCCACCGTCTCTGCCTTCTTTATGGCCAGTTTTACGAAGTCCTGTTGGCGCTGGATCCGGGCCAGGTCGCTCTCGGGCACTAACTGGTACTGCCAGGAACCGTCCAGGTAGTACTGGTATTCGCGCGAGCGCACAAATGCGAGGGCCTGGCTGCCCTTGAGCAGTACACATCCCGCACGAGGAACGCTCAGGTCCGAGTACAGGTCCCTGGCCGGGGTGGGGAAGTACTGGTAAACCCCGCCCAGTGCATCGGAAATCTGGGTGAAGGTATAGAAGTTGACCACCATGAAGTGGTTTATGTCAATGCCCAGGTCGTTTTCGATCGTGCTGATGAGCAGGTCCGGCCCGCTGCCGAAGGTCGCATTTATCCGTGTCGTCCCCATGCCTGCGACGGGCACGAGCAGGTCTCTAGGGATAGAGAGCAGCGCAATGCTGGAGGTAGCCGGGACTACCCGCAACAGCATGATCGTGTCCGAACGCTGCCCGGTGACCTCGGACGCGCTGCCGAAGATGGCGCTCGAACCCTTGCCCAGCGCCCTGGTGTCACTGCCGACCGCCAGGATGGTGATCGGCGGGCCGGCGCTAGCCGGCGGGCTTTGCGAGTTCTCTCCCGCCGGGACCAGGCCCTTGACCGAGATACGGTCGACCTGTCCGAGGCGCCACTCGACGTACCCATAGGCGGTGGCGCCGAGGCCCAGCAGGCACAGGACCACAATGTTGGCGATCACGAGTACACGTCGAGGCCAACGCGGGCGCGCAGGTGCCAGCCGCTCCCGCGGTTGCGCCTTGGCAGGCCGCGGCCGACCGCCACGGACGGGCGTTTGAACAGCCATAACTCCTTTAAATGGTAAAGGACACGCGTGTAGGAATTGGTGCATGCAGCGTGGGAAGGGGTCCCTATGGTGCGAAAATGCTCACTTCACGTGCCTAATCCGGAACACATGTTCCCATGCCAGGGAACTCCCTTGGCTCTGCCAGCCGCCCGAAGGGGGCTCTCCGCCACAGTGTCAGGAGCTCCTCAGCTCATGTGCCGTGGGCCTTTGGCGGCTCTGGTACGGTCGCCGCCATGACCGAGCCGACCACTTTAGTGACGCGCACGGGCCGCCAAGTTGACGACTACCACGGTGAAACGGTGGCCGATCCCTACCGTTGGCTCGAGGACACGAACGACCCCGAGACCCGCCGCTGGACCGGCCTGCAAAACGAGGTCACAGAGGCCTATTTGTCGAAGGTGCCTGCCCGGGAGCCGATCCGTAGCCGCCTGACCCAACTGTGGGACTACCCCAGGTTCGATGTGCCGTTCGAGCGCGGCGGACGTTGGTTCCAGACCCGTAACTCAGGCCTGCAAAACCAGTCAGTGCTCTACGTAATGGCGAGCCCGGACGACGGGGGCCGGGTGTTGCTCGACCCGAACGTGCTGTCGGAGGACGGGACCGTCGCTTTGTCGGGCGTGGTCGTGACCGACGATGGCTCGCTCCTGGCCTATGCGACGAGCGAAGCGGGCTCTGATTGGATGACGTGGCGGGTCCGCGACGTCGCCACGGGCCAAGACCGGCCGGACTTCGTCGAGTGGTCCAAGTACGGCCACGCGGCGTGGCGGGCGGACGGGCGCGGCTTCTACTACAGCGCCGTGGAGAAACCCGTAGAAGGGGAGGAGTACACCGGTCAGGTCGGGCTGGTGAGGATCTTCTTCCATAGCCTCGGCACACTCCAGAGCGACGACCAGCTCGTGTTCGAGGCGCCAGATGAACCCGAGTGGCTACCCGAAGTAGCGGTGACTGAGGACGGTCGTTTTCTCGTCATCTCGATCAGTCGAGGGACAAACCCAGAAGCGCGCATCGAGGTGTTCGACTTTTTCGATCCCGGCCGGGGCCTGATGCCGCTAGTCAGCGACTTTTCGTCCAAAGCGGTGGTCGTCACCAACGTGGGCTCGACTTTCTTTTTGATCACCGATGACCGGGCTGAACGCCAACGCCTTGTCGCCGTCGACCTCGACCGCCCGGAGCGGGACGCTTGGCGCGAGGTCGTGGCCGAACGGGAGGCGCTCCTCCTCGGCGCCCGCAATTGCGGCGGCCGCCTCGTTTGCCACCACCTCCAGGACGCATGCTCGCGCCTGTCTGT
>JASHVH010000392.1 GCA_030039575.1 Acidimicrobiales bacterium
AGTACGTGCGGCTGCACCCGGCCCGGTCACGGCCGCCCTGGACACTGTGGGCACTGACGAGGCCATAGACGTCTCCCTGGCGATAGTCGCCGACCGCAAGCGCATCGTGACCATTGCCGCACCCAAGCGGGCCAAGTCCGACGGCCTGCAGTGGGTGGGCGGCTCCAACCCGAAGAGCGGGCCCTACCGAGCGTCACAGCGCGCCCGGCTGCTCCAGATGGCCGCCCAAGGCGACATCACCGTGCCCATCGCTATGACCTTCTCGATAAATGACGCACCATCGGCGGTCGCCGCCCTCATGGGAGAGCACCCCTACGGGAAGCTCGCCCTCGTGCGGTGAGCCGGCAGGATCGAACCCCCCATGCAAGGAAGGGAGCCAGCAATGACAACCATCGGGATCATCGGGAGCGGCCACGTGGGCCAGAACATAGCCAAGGCGGCCATCGCCAACGGCTACGACGTCGTCCTCAGCAACAACCAGGGCCCCGGCTCGCTGGCCGGCGTGCTCAAAGAGCTGGGCCCGCACGCCAGTGCGGCGACCCCGGCCGAGGCGGCCGCCCGTGGCGACTTTGCGGTGGTCGCCATCCCCATCACCGCCATCGACCAGGTGCCCGTGGAACCCCTCGAGGGCAAAGTGGTCATCTCCACCATCAACTACTTCCCTGACCGCCTCGGGCATGTCCCCGAGATCGACAACGGCAGTACCACCGCCCCCGGGCTCTTACAGGCACACCTGCCCAAGAGCCGGGTGGTGCGGGCGTTCAGCATGATCGACGCGGCCGACATGTCCGCGGACGGTCACCCTGAGGGCGACCCCAAGCGGCGGGCGCTGGCCCTGTCGGGCGACGACACCGAGGCCAAGGCGCTCGTCGCCCACCTCTACAACCAGTTCGGGTTCGATGCCTTGGACATAGGTGGACTGGACGAAAGCTGGCGGGTAGATGCGGGGCAGAAAGCGTTCGTTACTCATCAGGACCTGGCCCAGCTAAAAGAGAACGTCGCCAACGCCAAGCGGAACAGCAAGCCGCGAACATAGAGGAGCCGGGGTGCGAGCAGTCAGAGTCGAAAAGTTCGGCATCGACAACGTCGCGGTGCGCGACCTCCCCGACCCGGTACCGGGCAGCGGCGAGGTGCTCATCGCAACCGAGGCGGCCACCATCAACCCTTCGGACGCGGCCGTCGTCACCGGTGCCGCCGCCACGCGGTTCCCACCAGGAGCGGTAGGACCGTATACCCCGGGCTGGGATTTAGTCGGCACCATCACCGCCTGTGGTGATGGCGTCAGCGGTTCGCTGGTAGGGACGAGAGTGGTCGGCTTCAGCCTGTGGTTCGAGAGCTTCAGGGGGACCCAGGCGTCGGCGGTCGCTCTCCCTATAGGGAACGTCGTCCCAGCGCCCGACGGCTTGCCGGCGACGCAACTCACCACTGTCGGCCTCAACGGCCTAACCGCCTGGCGGGGCCTGGCCGACCTCAGGCTCAGCGGGGGCGAGACCGTCGTCGTCACCGGCGCAGCGGGCGGCGTTGGCGGGTTCGCCGTCGAGCTGGCCGTGTCGCGCGGGTTCTCGGTCATCGGCGTCGTGCACGACGAGGACAAGGCGGAAGCACTCGCGCTTGGGGCGACCGCCGTCGTTACCGGCCGCGGGGACGAACTGGGCGCCCGGGTGAGAGAGATAGTGCCAGATGGCGCTGACGCCCTGCTCGACACGGCCTCGGTAGGGGCGCCGGCTCTTGGCGCAGTTCGTGACGGTGGCAAGTACGTGACGGTGACTGAGCTTCCCCGCCCGGAGCGGGGCATAGACGTCTTTCGGTCTGGTGGGCGCATGGACAGCCAAGCCCTCAGCACTCTGGCTGACATGGTGAGCACCGGGCGCCTGCACACCCCCGTGGCCAAGGTCTTCGGCCTCGACGACGCCGGAACGGCGTACAAGGCCTTCGCTAACCGGAGCGGACGAGGACGGATCGTGCTGGCCTTCCCCGGCCCGTGACGAAGGCGGTCCAAACGAGCCAGAACTAACAGGGCCGGGTTGCCGGCACCCGCCACATCTCAACCACAACGCCAGGAGGAACCGCATGCGGTACCGCACGCTCGGCCGGACCGGCATCAAGGTCAGTCCCTATGGGCTGGGCGCTTTGATGTTCGCCGCGTCCATCGGCAACCCCGACCCCGACGACTCGGTCCGCGTCATACACAAGGCGCTGGACGCGGGGATCAACCTGGTCGACACCGCCGACTCCTATGGCGACTCCGAGGACATCGTGGGCGAGGCACTCAAGGGGCGTCGCGACAGCGTGGTACTGGCGACCAAGTTCAGCCGCCCCATGGGCGATGACCCCAACCGGCAGGGCACCTCGCGGCGCTGGATAATGGCCGCGGTCGAGGGTTCCCTGCGCCGGCTGCAGACAGAGCACATCGACCTGTACCAGGTCCAACGGCTCGACCCGACGACCGACATCGAAGAGACGCTGTCGGCCCTGTCGGACCTGGTCCACAGCGGGAAAGTACGCGCGATCGGCTCGTCGACGACCCCGGTGTCCGACATCGTCGAGGCACAATGGGCCGCCGAGCGCCGCGGTCTGGAGCGCTTCCGCACCGAGCAGCCGCCCTACTCGATACTCAACCGTGCCATCGAGCGCGAGGTGCTCCCGGTCACGCAGCGCTACGGCATGGGCACGCTCGTATGGGGCCCGCTGGCGCAAGGCCTGCTCACCGGGCGGGTGCGCAAGGGCGAGCGCAACGACCTGCGCCGGGCCGGCCTGTTCCGGCATCTCAACGACGAGCGCCGCCTCGACGCCGTCGAGGCGCTCGTCCCGCTGGCGCAGGAGGCGGGCCTGCCAATGACGCACCTCGCCATGGCCTTCGCCATCGCTCACCCGGGTGTGACCAGCGCGCTCCTCGGGCCGCGCACCATGGAGCAACTCGACGACCTGCTCGCCGGCATGGACGTTACGCTCACCGACGAGATCCTCGACCGGATCGATGAGATCGTCCCGCCCGGCACGGACGTCGGCACCCTCGACCAGGCCTACCTGCCGCCGGCCCTCCAGCGCTTGGAGCTTCGGCGCCGACCTGTCGACGAACGCGCCGCCGTGTGACTTCATCCTCGATTGAGCCCGGCCAAAGTGCCTCTCCCTGAACGGGGACGGCGGTGACCCGGCCTTTCAGCCGCCTGGAGCGCGACGGGCTCACCACCCTCGGGGAATGGCGACCGACGGGGGCCTTCACGCGCCGGTCGCGAGGGTCTTCGACCTCGCCAGTGCCCGGCACGCCTATGTAGAGTTCAGCCAGCGACGTGTCCGGGGCCGGACCGGGTTCAATTTTCCTGAATAACCAAGGGCTGAAGCGGTCCCTCCGGCAAACAAAAACTCGAAAGGGGGGAGCCCGCTTTGCGTGCTGCCTGGTACGAGCACCAAGGGAGCGCCTACGAAAGCCTGGTCGTCGGTGACCTGCCCGACCCCGTTCCCGGCGACGGTGAGGTCCGCATCGCCGTCGCCGTGTCAGGCGTCAACCCGGGCGACGTTAAGAAACGCAGTGGATGGCAGGGCTCTTCAATGACGTACCCGCGGGTTGTCCCTCACAGCGACGGCGCCGGGACGGTCGACATGGTGGGAGCAGGAGTAAGCGCCGAACGCCTGGGCCAGCCGGTGTGGTGTTACGGCGCCCAGTCCTACCGGCCCTTCGGGACGGCAGCCGAGTACGTCGTCGTCCCCGAAACTCTCGCGGTGCCGCTGGGAGAACAGAAGGCGAACGGCGATGGGCGCGACCTCGACGAGCAAGGCTCCTGCCTCGGCATCGCCGGCATAACCGCTCACCGAGCGGTGTTCGCGGACGGGCCGGTGGACGGGTTAGTCGTGCTCATCTATGGTGCCACGGGTGGTGTCGGCTCCATCGCGACACAATTGGCCCGGCGCGCCGG
>JASHVH010000393.1 GCA_030039575.1 Acidimicrobiales bacterium
GCAAAGCGACCGGCGAAGGCGCAGGGGACCTGGAGACGGGCTAGTCCCACGGCCACATTGGCCGGCCCCCCGCCCGGCATAGCCACAAGTTCTTGGCGCCGCTGGTCCGGTTTTGCCACCGGGGAGGCCGTTGCCAGGTCGACTAGGCACTCGCCCAATACGAGCACCTTGGCCGGGGCTGCATCCTCGCCCACCCCGTTGATGCCACTGCCGGGGCTGCCCGGGTTGGCGCTCCCGGCAGTCGTCATCCGGTGACAGTACCGTCCGGCCCGAGGGCCACTCAAACAGCACTTTCATTCGAAGGCAGGAGCCGGCGGGCAGCCTCCGGAGCCCTGGCGGGAGGCCGTATATGGTGACGTCCTATGCGACCAGTCCAACTTGGGCCCAACCAGCCACGGCAGTTCTACAAGGGCGGCCAGTCGATTGCGGAACTCAGGGGCCTGGCCGGTACCGCCGAGTACGGTCCCGAGGACTGGGTGGCCTCCACGACCCCACGCTTTGGGCGGGGCGACGATGGCCTGACCGTAATGCCGGACGGGCGGTACCTGCGCGACGTCATCGAGGCCGACCCACAAGGCTGGCTGGGCCCGGACCATGTCGAGTATTTCGGGGCTGACGCAGCTCTGCTCGTGAAATTGCTGGACGCGGGCCAGCGGCTCCCTGTACACGTTCACCCCGACCGGTCGTTCGCCGTTCGTCACCTGGGGTCGCGGCACGGCAAAACGGAAGCCTGGGTGGTGCTTGGTACGAACGGGCCGAGCCCTGTGGTCTACGTCGGCTGGAGGCGGGACGTCGAGCAACCCGAACTGTCCCGGCTGGTGGCTGAACAAGGCCGGGGCGCCTTGCTCGGGCTCCTCAACGAACTAAGCGTGAAACCTGGAGACGCCGTCCTCGTCCCTGCCGGGACAGCCCACGCCATCGGCGCAGGCGTCTTCTCCCTGGAACTTCAGGAACCGACGGATTTTTCCATCATGCTGGAGCTGGAAGGGTTCGATATTGACCCGGCGGCGGCGTTTGTGGGGCTGGACCGCGAAGTGGCACTTTCATGCGTGAGCAGGCGGGCTTTGGGGGACCGAGACCTGGCCATGCTGAGGCGCCACGCTGGCCGGTCAGGCCCGGGTGCAGCGAGCAGTGCGGGCGCGCACGGCCTCGTCGAAGACGTCTTGCCCGAGGCGGCCAGGCCCTACTTCCGCGCTCAAAGGGCCCGAGGGGGCGACAAAGTCAGTCTCGAGCCTTCCTTCGCGGTGGTCCTGGCTGATTTTGGTAAGGGAAGCCTCCGGGGCGACGGTTGGGAGGTCGGCGCCCAACGGGGCGACACTTTTGTGGTGCCGTGGGCTGCGGGCCCTGTCAAGGTCGAAGGGCAAGTTGAACTTCTGAGGTGCCTCCCGCCCCTCCCGGCTGACGCGGCGAAGGACGACCCGGGGGCGCCAGAAGCGGGCCGCCACCCCGGCTGAGGTCGAGGGCGCACCAGCCCACAGCCAGGCGACCGCTCGGCCGGAAGTTGCCCGCTTTACAACCTGCGCAGGACCGTGACCACTTTTCCGTAAATGGTCACCTCGGAAGCTGGGAACCCCATAGGCGCCATGTTGGCGTTCGCCGGCAGCAGGACGATGTCGTCCCCGCGCCGCGAGAAGGTCTTCACTGTCGCTTCTCCTCCCGGGATGCCCGCGGCCACGATGTCGCCGGGGATGGCGTCTGCCTGTTGCCGGACGACAACGTAGTCACCGTCCAGGATCCCGGCCCCGATCATCGATTCACCACGGACCCGGAGCATGAACAGGTTGCCGCTCCCCGTGAAATCCTCGGGCAGTGGCAGCAACTCCTCTACGTTCTCTGAGGCCAGCACGTTGGTACCAGCGGCGATGTCGCCTACGAGTGGGACATGCCGAGCGTGGCGGCGCTCGATGGCGGCACCGGACGTGGCGTCATAGCGCACCTCGAGAGCACGCGGTTTGGTCGGGTCGCGGCGCAGGTAACCCTGCCGCTGGAGCGTATTGAGATGAGCCTGCACCGTCGACGTCGAGGCCAGCCCGACGGCGAAGCCGATCTCACGCACCGAAGGAGGGTAACCGCGCTCGCTTACCTGGGCGGCAATGAAATCGAGGATCTCCCGGCGCTTGCCTGTCAGAGTGTCGTTCAAGTTGCTCAACCTCCGTTTGGGTCGATTGCGTTGGTGCCGTCCTGGCGTGTGACGCTCAGTTGTCTCGTCTTGTGGTCCACCCACCCGGGCGCGCCGGCGTGAGCTGTTGTTCGCGGCATCATACCCCGGGGGCGCGCCTTGGTCAAACATATGTTCTAGTGGCCGGTCCCAGATCGAGTTCTTTGCTTGACGCCGAACACTTGTTCGTGTAGAAAGAGATATGGGAACATACGTTTGACAGTCGGCGAAGGCACCCGGCGCAAACGCCGGCAAGGGACTGCCGGGCAGAGACCGGCGACTGACGGAGGTAGGTCATGGTTGCGCTCAAATGGACCGGGTCATCCGGCGGCTGTATGCCACCGACCCCGAGCAGGCCTTCGGGCGCCGGCGTCGCGTCCGGTCACGGCCGGGGTTCGCGCCAGGACGCCGAGCCGTTGCCGTTCGGCCGGGGCGAGGACCGGTTCGTAGTCATAAGCGCAACACCGGCCCGCCCGCCGGGGACGAGGAGGCGAACTGCCGCTGCATCTCACCGGCGACGGGTGTATTTATGGCGCCGCGTGATCGTGGTTGCAGCCATTGCCGCCCTCGGAGCTGTGGCCTGGGGGGCCGGCGGTCGCCTGGTCGCGGTGGCAGGCGCACAGCCGTCTCGAGCACCTGTTCAGCACGTGTACGTGGCACGGCCGGGAGACACCATTTGGGGGATCGCAGTCAGGTACTCCGGCAACGGCGACCCGAGGCCCCTGGCCGACCGGCTCGAAGCTCAGATCGGTGGTGGTGTGCTCCAGCCCGGGGAGCAGCTGACCGTTCCGTAAGTACCGAGGTTCGCGAAACCCGCCCGGCGTACGGAGATGTTCAGAGTGGTTGTAGGGTCGGCTTGGTGCGATGCCCTCGCTGTTCAGGACTCGAGGACCGGGTGGTCGATTCGCGCACGGCCGAAGAGGGGGCAACGATCAGGCGCCGGAGGGAGTGCCTCACATGTGGCCGGCGTTTTACCACTTACGAGCGCCTGGAAGAGGTGCCGTTCGTGGTCATCAAACGGTCAGGGCAGCGCGAGCCGTTCGACAGGGCGAAGATCGTCGCCGGCATGCAGGCGGCGGCCAAGAACCGGCCCATCTCCGTAGCCGCACTGGATCAGATCGCGGCCGAGATCGACGAGAGCCTGCGCCTCGAAGGACCGGAAGTGACGAGCCAGCAAGTGGGCTTGGCCGTCCTCGACGCACTGCGCGGTCGCGACCACGTCACCTACTTGCGTTTTGCCAGTGTTTACAAGGATTTCACAGAGGCGGGCGATTTCCAGAGGGAAGCGGGCTTGCTGACCAAGCTGACGACGCCAAAAAACGAAAAAACAAAGGCCACGACACTGCGACCGGCGCAAAGTTAACGACCCGGGTCGATCACCTACCACCTCTCGGGCTTCGGCGTGTAAGCCTCTCGGTCGGGGCCCGGGCCCCCAGATGGCTCGTGGTCAATGTAAGCTGCCGGCACCAAAAGGTTTAGGGACATTTGCGTAAGAGGCCATGGTCGCTCGCTCTCGGGGCTTCAAGAAGGGCACTCCAACGGATATCTCGGCAAGGCCGCGAGCGCTCGGCCAGCGCCTCTCTCACGCAGTTCCCGCCGCCTCTGTGAGGCTAGAACACTGTTGACAGAAGGGGAGTTTTGATGCGTATTGGCATTCTGACGGGTGGCGGAGACTGCCCAGGCCTCAACGCGGTGATCAGAGCCGTCGTGCGCAAGGGCGAAGAAGATTATGGGGACCAGTTCTTGGGGTTCATGGACGGGTGGCGAGGACTTGTCGACAACATCACGCTGCCTCTGAGCACGGAAAGGGTCCGTGACATCATCTCCCTGGGAGGCACCATCCTCGGGACCAGCCGCACTAACCCGTACAAGCTCGAAGACGGGGTCGACAAGGTGCTGGCGACTCTGAAAGACCAGCAAATCGAAGCCCTTGTGGCTATCGGCGGCGACGACACCCTGGGCGTCGCCAACAAGCTGACCGCAGAGGGCGTCAATGTCGTAGGGGTCCCGAAAACCATTGACAACGACCTGTCGGCCACGGAGGTGACTTTCGGGTTCCACACGGCCGTACAGATTGCGACGGACGCGATCGACCGGCTGCGCACCACGGCGGAATCCCACAGCCGGGTCATTGTGTGCGAGGTAATGGGTAGGCACGCCGGCTGGATCTCGCTCTACTCCGGGATCGCCGGTGGAGCGGTCGACATCCTGATCCCTGAGGAACCGTTCGACATCGCTTCGGTATGCGCCAACGTGCAGGCTTTGACGGCGAGCGGACGTCACGCCGCCGTGGTTGTCGTGGCCGAAGGAGCTACTCCGGGCGAGGGTTCGTTGATTGTCACCTCGAGCGAGGTCGACCAGTTCGGTCATGTGCGGCTCGGTGGCATAGGCAACCTGTTGGCCGCAGAGATCGAACGGGTAACGGGCATCGAAACCCGCGTGGCCATACTGGGTCACATCCAGCGGGGCGGTTCCCCGACGGCGTTTGACAGGGTCCTCGCTACCCGGTTCGGGATCGGCGCCATCGACGCGGTCCACAACGGCGGGCTCGGGACGATGGTAGCCCTCCAGGCCGACAAGATCGTTCGTGTGCCCCTCAACGAAGCGGTCTCCGAGCCAAAACTCGTACCCCACGAGTTCTACGAGGAAGTGGCTAAGCCGCTCGTCGGCTGACCGGGCTGGGGCGCGGCCCGGGGTGGGAAGCCTGGGCCGTCTTACATCAGGCGGTCGCGTGTGTGCCAGCAAGGAGGGCGGCCAGGGGCGCGCTGAGCGCCGGCGTACTGGCCAGAAGGACCTCCCCAGCCAGCATCCTCAGTTCGCCGCCGGCTTCCTCGCAGATGAGCCCTCCAGCGGCCCAGTCCCAATCGTTCAAGCCGGCCTCATAGAACGCATCGAAACGGCCGCCCGCCACCCAGCACAAGTCGAGCGCGGCCGACCCGAACCGCCGGATGTCGCGTACGGCGGGAAGGAGACGAGCCAGCACCGCAGCCTGTCCCGCCCGCCGCTCGGGCCGGTAGCTGAACCCTGTCGCCACCAACGCAGTGGCCAATTCGCTCCTTCCTGCGGCGATGTGGCAAGGGGAGCCATTGCACCAGGCGCCCCGGCCGATAGCTGCCCACCAGGTCTCCTGCCTCGAGGGGTCGACGACGACCCCGACCACGGTGCGGCCGTCACAGCGGGCCGCGAGAGAGACGCAGTAGGCGGGCACCTTGAAGAAGAAGTTCGTGGTCCCATCGAGCGGGTCGGCCACCCAGGAGATCCCCGACGTCCCTTGGTGAGACGTGCCTTCCTCGCTGTGGACAGAGTCGAGCGGGCGTGCCCTGCGCAGTCCGGAGACGATGAAGGCCTCGGACGCCCGGTCGGCCTCGGACACCAGGTCGGTGGGGGAGGACTTCGTGGTGACCTCTTCCAGGGTCGAGCCCGAGTACTCCTCGAGCAGCCGGGCCGCCCCGCCGGCTACGTCGCGTGCCACCTCTTGGAGTTCGTCAAGCAGCTCAGCAGAAAGGAGAGGCTCGGTCACAGGGCCAAGTTATAGATGTTTCGGGAACAAGTGAAGAAGAGTCGGCGGCCGCCCGCTCCCGGACGTTTCCCGAAAGGTGT
>JASHVH010000394.1 GCA_030039575.1 Acidimicrobiales bacterium
AGCCACCCGCAGTATGACCCCGTTGGGCGCCTCCTGGGCGCAAATGTGTTCGGCCACCAGCTTCTGGAGGGCGTAAGGGCACTCCACGTTGGGGTGCGGCTCCTGGGTCTCGTCCATGGGCAACGGGTTGTCCGGCCAAGCGCCGTAGACAGCCGCCGACGACGCGAGGACCAAGGCCGCCGGACGGGCGAGCACCACATTGCGGGTCCCCTCCACGTTGGCCCTGAACATGTCGTTGAGAGCCTCCCTCGTCCTCCCGCCCTGCCAGACCTGTGCCGCCAGGTGGTAGAGCAGGTCAACGCCCTGAAGGGCCTGGCGGGCCAACGGTTCTCGCAGGTCAGCCGTGGTATGGGCCAACCGACCAGAAGAGGCGGCGGCGGCGATCGACGGGGGCAGGGACCGGCGCGCCACCGAGCGGACGCGGCCGACCGTAGGGTCGTCGAGGAGCCGACGCAACAGAAGGCCGCCGATATGCCCGGTGGCCCCCGTGATGCCCACGACGAGGCCCTCGTCCGCCCTACCTCTCATTTGGGCCACTTATCTGGCCGGCTCATGTAGCTCGGCTGAGGCCCCGCCTCGGGACAACTTGCGGCCCGCAAAAGCCAAAGACCAAGCCCGTCAAACGGGACGTAAAGCCGAGCGCGCAAGTCGTCCCTCGGTGGCTCCTGAGCCGGGTCAGGAGACCGTCAAAACTGCTGGCTGAGCTCGTTCGGCTCGCCGACCTGGAGGAGGGCGAGCACCCGCTCGCGCTCGGCGTCGATAATTCCCTCTCGGGCCACGTCGCCAAAAGCCTCGAGGGCCCGGTCGATGTGCTCTTCGGTATGCGTGGCCATGACCGACGTCCGCAGCATCGGGCGCTGGACGGCGGGCGGCAGCGAACAGTTCGTGTACACACCCCGGTCGAGCAAGGCGCGCCACAGGAGCCCGGTCTTCACCAGGTCGTCGATGTGAACGGGCACGATGGCGCTCTCGGTGGGGCCGCCCACGTTGTAGCCGAGGTCGGCCAGGCCGCTGCGCAGCCGGCCGGCCAGGCGCACCACCACTTCGCGGCGCCAGTCCTCCTGCCTGGCGATCTTGGCCGCCGCCAGGGCAGCACCGAGGGAGGCCGGCACATTGGACGCCGTGAACAGTATCGGCCGGCAAAAGAGCCGGAGGAAGCCGATCACGTCGACGGGACCGGCTATGAACCCGCCACAACTGGCCAGCGACTTGGAAAAGGTGCTCATTATGAGGTCCGCCCGCACCCCCGTGGCGGCGGCCGTGCCCGCGCCCTCCGGGCCGACCACACCCAGGGCATGGGCCTCGTCCACCAGCAGGCGGGCCTCGTACTCGTCGCAGAGGCCCCTGATCTCGGCCAGAGGCGCCCAATCGCCCTCCATCGAGTAGATACCGTCCACGGCCACCAGCACGCCACCGGCGTCTGGCTGCGAGCGCCACGAGCGCAGCCCCCGCCTCAAGCTGTTGGGACGGTTGTGGAAGAAGGCACGAAGGGCGCCGTCGGCCAAACGTGCCCCGTCCACCAGGGAGGCGTGGGCGGCCGAGTCACAAAACACGGCATCGCCCTCGGCGACCAGGGTCGAGATGAGCCCGAGGTTGGCCTGGTAACCGGTGGTGAAAACCAGCGCCGTCTCCATCCCGACCCAGTCGGCCAGCAACTCTTCGAGCTCTCTATGGAGGGGCAAGGTGCCGTTGAGCAAGCGGCTGCCGGTGACACCGGTGCCATACCGTCCTACCGCCTCCATGGCTGCTTTTTTCACCCGGGGGTCGGTGGTCAGGCCCAGGTAATTGTTCGAGCCGAGCATGATGGCCTCGGTCCCGGCGTACGTGATGGTGGGGCCGATCTCGCTCGACAGCTCACGGTAGAACGGGTTGAGGCCCAGGTCCTCCGCCGTGCGATAGTCGTCCAGGGTGCGGCTGGGGCACTTCGCAAATATGTCAGCCGAGGGGACGGGCCGCGCCTCGGGGCCACTGGTCAATTGCCGTTACCCCAACGCATCGCCTCGACCCGCTTCTCCCAGGCCTCGTGCCGGTTGCGAGCGTCCTGAATGAACGGTGACCAGCTGATCGCCTTGATGAGCGCCTTGTTGACCTGGTCAGCGGGCGGCCGCAACGGGCGCAGTACGTCGCAGAAGAGAACGACCCGCACGCCGTCCGTACCGTTCCAGGCTTCGTGGGTGTAGCCGTCGTCGAACAAGAGGCTCCTGCCTTCCTCCCAGTGCGCCTCTTCCCCGCCTACCCGGATCCCCGACGCCGACGCCGGTTCGGGGACCTTGAGCGCCAGGTGGTAACGGAGCACACCTCGCCACGGCCCCCGGTGAGGGGGGATGCGCTTGCCGGGGGACAGGATCGAAAAGAACCCGGTGGTGAGCCCGGGGATGCTGTCAAGCAGCGCCGCTGTCTTGGGGCAGCGACGGCAATTGGCCTCCGAGCGGAACCCGTAGGCGAGGAAGAAGAACGTCTTCCAGCCGTCGTCGTTGCTTATTGACGCCTGGTCGATCGAAATATCCTGGAAATTGGGCAACTGGTCGCGGTAGCTAAGGACGTCTTCGAGCTCCTTTTGCACGTCCGGGACCATGGCTTCGACCCGGTCCACCCAGGCAAAGGTGTTCGTCGGGAGGAAGGGCGTCGTGGGGACCGTCGAGTGCTGGAGCACCCAACGTTCGGTGCTGTGCAGGACCCGGGCGCCGGCTTCGGTGGCAACCGTGACCGCCCGGTCTCGCAAGGCGGTCGGCTTCGAAGCGGCTGAGTCAGGTATTGGCATACCAGCGCAGGTTATCCGGCGGGCCACTCAGTCGGAGGTATCCCACTGCGCCGGCGGTGTACCGCGAGCCGCCCCGGCTAGCAGTTTCGGCGGACTACCAATTGGGGACGTACCCGCCGCGGCCCATGGCGGCGCTCTCTTCCCAGTCGATGTCCTCGTCCACCCCGCCCGTCACCTCCGTCACCCAGGGCAGGCGCTCTTTCAAGATGCGCTCGACGCCGGCTTGCAACGTCGACGCGCTGATGGCGCACGAGCTGCAGGCGCCTTGCAACTGCAGTTCGACCTCGCCGGCCTCTACGTCCGCGCTGACAAGTACCAGGTCCCCGCCGTCCTGCTGGATGATCGGGCGCACCATCTCGAGGAGGTCCATGAGCTGTTCGAGGCGTTCGGCCTTTTCTTCTTCGCTCAGCGTCTGCTCCACAGCACCATGATGCCAGAGCCCGGCCGGCTATCGCGGCTGGCTAGTGGCCCGGCCCCTAGTGGGAGGCACTGGTGCGGCGCCAGCGCAGGTAGGACTCCATGAACGGGTCCAGGTCGCCGTCCAGCACAGCCACCACATTTCCGGTCTCATAGTCGGTGCGCAGGTCCTTCACCAACTGGAACGGCGCCAACACGTAGCTGCGTATCTGCGAGCCCCAGCCGACCTGGGCCTTCGGGCCGGCCATGGCCGAGAGCTCGGCCGCCCGTTCTTCCCTCGCCCGCTCGGCCAGCCTGGCCGCCAGGATCTGCATGGCCCGGGCCTTGTTCTGGTGCTGGGACCGCTCGTTCTGGCACGAGACCACGATGCCCGTCGGCAGGTGGGTGATCCTCACCGCCGAGTCCGTCACGTTGACGTGCTGGCCGCCGGCGCTGGAGCTCCGGTAGGTGTCGATGCGCAGGTCCTTCTCGTCGATCGGGACCTCGTCGGCCAGGTTCTCCAGGAACGGCACGACCGTCACGGCGGCGAAGCTGGTGTGGCGCCTGTGCTGGGCGTCGAAGGGCGACATCCGGACCAGCCGGTGGACACCTCGCTCCGAGGACATCAGGCCAAAGGCGTACCGGCCCTTGACGATGAACGTGGCTGACAGTATCCCCGCCTCCTGGCCCGGGCTTATGTCGTCGATCTCCATTGAGAAGCCACGCCGTTCGACCCAGCGCTGGTACATGCGCAGCAGCATCTCCGCCCAGTCCTGGGCGTCGGTCCCGCCGTCCTTGGCGTGGACCTCGACCACGGCGTCGCCCTCGTCGTGCTCGCCGGTGAAAAGCGAACGCAGTTCGAGCTGGTCGAGCTCCGCGGCCAGGCCCGCCACCATGGCTTCGATCTCCCCCACCACGGTCTCATCGCCCTCTTCGCGCGCCAGCTCGTACAGGACCTCGGTGTCGGAGAGCCTGGCCTCGAGGGCGCCGAGCATGTCGACGTCCTCCTTCAGGGAGGCGTACTCTCGGGTGACGGCCTGGGCGGCCTCAGGGTTGTCCCAGAGGTCGGGGCGCGCCAGTTCGGGTTCTATGTCGGCCAGGCGCTTGCGGCTGGTCTCGATGTCCAGGTACTGAGCGGCCTCATCGAGCCGGCGCCGAAGGGCCCGGAGGTCCTCGGAAAAATCCCGCATGGGCCTAGGCCCCTACCGCCCGTGACAGAACTTGAACTTCTTCCCGCTCCCGCAGGGGCAGGGGTCGTTACGGCCCACACGGTCGAACTCGGAGCCGGCCGACGAGACCTGAGCGGCCGCCCTCACCGGCGCCGGAGCGGCGGCAGCCATGGCCGGCGCCGCCGCACCGCCGTTGCCCGCGATGCCGGCTTCCTCGGCCGAGGCAAAGACCACCTCTTCCCCGGGGGCAGGGCCGGCTGCCAGCGCGCCGGCGATGGCCTGGGTGCCGAGCACCGGACCTTCGGGGGCGATGTACTGCGCCCCCGCCAGGCCCGGGTCGAGCGCCGGCCGGGGGAGGACCTGGACCTGGGAGTGCATGACGTACTTGACGTAGTCGTCGTCGATGCTGGCCATCATCTGGCCGAACATCTCGTAGCCGTCGCGCTGCCACTCGACCAGAGGGTCGCGCTGGCCCAGGGAACGCAACGAGATGCCCTCGCGCAGGTAGTCCATTTCCGACAGGTGCTCCCGCCAACGCTGGTCGATCAGCTGGAGCATGATCTCCCGCTCGAGCTGGCGCATGGTCTCTTCGGGCTGGCCCTCGGGCGACCCGGCGGGCATGGACTGTTCCCGCTTCTCGTAGTACTCGATGCCTTCGCCCACCAGCGCTTCATATACGCCGTCGGTGCTGGGGACGTCCTTCAGGGCATCCACGCTCTGCTGAGTGGGGAAATAAGTACGCGCTTCTGTGAGCAGGCCGTCAAGGTCCCATTCCTCGTGGAAATCCGACGGGCAGTGGGCGCGGATCATGGTGTCGATGGCAGACGTCATGACGTCGATCGTGCGTTGGCGCAGGTCCTCGCCCTCCATCACCTGGATGCGCCGGGCGTAGATGACTTTGCGCTGCTCGTTCATGACCTCGTCGTACTTCAGGACGTCTTTGCGGATTTCGGCGTTCCGAATTTCGACGTTGTGCTGAGCTCGCTCGATGGCCTTGGTGACCATGCGGTTTTCTATAGGAATGTCCTCGGGGAACCGGCCCATGGCCCATTGCAGGAGGCCCTGCGCGAAGAGCCGCATCAGCTCGTCTTCGAGAGAAAGGTAAAACCGGCTTTCCCCCGGGTCACCCTGGCGGCCACTGCGGCCGCGGAGCTGGTCGTCGACCCGGCGCGCCTCATGACGCTCGGAGCCGATCACGTACAGGCCCCCGAGCTCGCGTACCTGGTCGCCCTCGGCCGCGCATTCCTCTTTGTACTTGGCCAGAAGTTCGTCGTAACGGGCGGCCGCTTCTTCCGCGTTCGGGTCCAGCCCCTCGCCCAGCACTGCCTCCAGCGCCAGCCCTTCGGGGTTACCGCCCAGCAATATGTCGACACCACGACCGGCCATGTTGGTGGCCACGGTGACGGCGTGCAGCCGGCCCGCCTGGGCGATGATGGCGGCCTCTCTAGCGTGCTGCTTGGCGTTCAGGACCTGGTGCGGGATGCCCCGCCTGGTGAACATCTTCGACAGGACCTCGGATTTCTCTACCGAGGCGGTGCCGACGAGGACGGGCTGGCCTTTTTCGTAACGCTCGGCGACGTCGTCGACTACGGCGGCGAACTTGCCCTTCTCGGACCGGTAAATGAGGTCGGGGTAATCCTCGCGGACCATGGGCAAATTGGTGGGGATCGGTACGACTTGGATCTTGTAGGTCGAACCGAACTCTCCCGCCTCGGTGAGGGCGGTGCCCGTCATGCCGGCCAATTTGTCGTACAACCGGAAATAGTTCTGGAGGGTGACGGTGGCCCAGGTGTGGTTTTCCTCTTTGATCGGCACCCGCTCTTTGGCCTCGACCGCCTGGTGGAGGCCGTCTGACCACCGCCGGCCTTCGAGGATGCGCCCGGTGAACTCGTCGACGATCTTTACTTCCCCATCGGCCACGAGGTAGTCCTTGTCGCGCTTGTAGAGCTCTTTGGCTTGCAACGCTTTGGTCAATTGATGGACCAGGTTGGACGTACCGAGGTCGTAAAGGTTGTCGATCCCAAGCAGGCCCTCGACTTTTTCGATCCCTTCCTCGGTCGGGGCGATGGTGCGCTTTTCCTCGTCGACCTCGTAATCGTCCTCACGGACCAGGCTCCGGGCGACGCCGGCGAACTGGTAGTAGAGGCGGGCCGACTCGCTGGAGGGGCCGGAGATGATGAGGGGTGTCCGAGCCTCGTCGATGAGGATGGAGTCGACCTCGTCCACGATGGCGAAGCTGTGGCCCCGCTGGACCATGTGGTCGAGGTTGCGGGCCATATTGTCACGCAGGTAGTCGAACCCGAGCTCCGTGTTCGTCCCGTACGTGACGTCGCAGTTGTAGGCGTCCTTCTTGTCCTGCCATTCGGGCATTTCGGGAGACACCCGGCCCACCGTGAGCCCGAGGAACTTGTGGACCTGCCCCATCCACCCCGCATCGCGGCCGGCCAGGTAGTCGTTCACGGTCACGACGTGGACGCCGTTGCCCTCGAGCGCGTTCAAGTACACGGGCAGGGTCGACACGAGGGTTTTACCTTCGCCCGTCTTCATCTCGGCGATCCAGCCGAAGTGCAGGGCCGCACCGCCCATGAGCTGGACGTCGAAATGGCGCTGCCCGATCGTGCGCTTGGCCGCCTCGCGCGTGACGGCGAAGGCGTCGACGAGCAGGTCGTTCAGGTCCTCGCCGTTGGCCAGCCTCTCCTTGAACTCGACCGTCTTGTGGACCAGCTCCTCGTCCGAGAGGGCTTCGATCTCCGGCTCGAGAGCATTTATGTCAGGCACGAGGGACTGAAGCGCCCGCTGCTTCTTGCCCTCGCCCAGCCGTAGGAACTTCGTAAGGACGCTCATTGCGTCATCCAAGGTACCAGCAGGCACCGCCACATGGGCCCTCGCGTCCGGGCCCGGATGCTCTTTCTACTCGTGTTCGCGGGGGTCCAGCAGCCGCTTGCGCCAGGCGTAGGTAACGGCCTCCATGCGGGAGTGCAGGTGGAGCTTCTCCAGGATGTTACGGACATGGTTCTTCACCGTGTTCTCGGAGATGAACAGGGCCGCCGCGATCTCCTTGTTGCTCTTGGAGTGGGCCATTAGCCGCAGGACTTGCATCTCCCGTTCGGTCAAGCCCGGGGGAGGTAGCTCTTCTCGCTCAGAGGCGCGCCGCGCCAGCACCCTGAACTCGGCGATCAGCTTCGACGTCATGGAGGGTGATATGACGCCCTGGTGCTGGACTATGGCCCGGACCGTCTCGGCGATCTCCTCGATGCCGATCTCCTTCAACAAGTAGCCGTTGGCGCCCGCTTTGACCGATTCGTACAGGTCCTCCCCCTCGTCGCTGACAGTGAGCATCAGTACCTCGGTGGCCGGCAGGGCCAGCCTGATCTGGCGAGCAGCTTCGATGCCCGACATTCGAGGCATGCGCACGTCCATTAGGACCACGTCCGGCGACAGCTCACGGGCCTTGGCCACTGCCTCCTCGCCGTCGGCCGCCTCCCCCACCACCTCGATGTCGGGGCTGGCGGAAAGCACGACGGAAAGGCCCCGCCGGAACAGAGCCTGGTCGTCAGCCAACAGCACTCGCACCACACCGCCCGCTCTGGCTCCGCCCCCCACACTGCCCCCAGCGCCCACCGCGCCCACCGCGCCCACCGCGCCCACCGCGCCCACAGCGCCGCCCGTCGAGCCCGCCCGGTCGCTCGTGGAGTTCAACAGTGTGTACCTCCCGGCCCGCCCCGGCCCGACCCGCCGAGATCACCCAGTATTGCCGCGTCGGGCCACGACTAGTCCCTCTGTTTATGTCCCGTTAAGTAAGGCCGCTAAGTAAGGCCCCGGCGGCTGACCTGGTCTTTGCCCCCACACTCGCCTGCTGCGGCGCTCGGTGGACCGGCGGCGGCGGCAAATTGCCCAGCACCTCCGGTTCCCCACTTGTCGTCGTCTCCACCCCGGGCCGACAGCCGGCCCGTCGATGGGCAGGGCTTACTCCTAAGCCGCACCATGCTCAGCAACCACGGGTTGCCTTACGTGGGTCGTTTCGCCTGCGGCTGGCCTCGACTTGCAACCACAGACCCGCCGGGGTCTCACGTTCAGGCTAGCGCGCCCTGCGGGGGCGGCTGCATACGTTCGCGTCGTTGCTACTCGCTCTCGGTTCCAGTCGCCCTCGATTCCAGCGGTTGTGGGGCTAAAAATGTGTCTTGGGGCGCTAAAGGTAATCGCAACGACATTTTTCAGCCCCTGTAAAATCGATCCCCCCGGGACCGCTCACCGGGACCCCCCCGCCCCCGGGACCGCTCGACTGGGGACCAGCCGGGCCGGCGGAAGGAGGTCCGGGGCCGAGAGGGCGGGCAAGCCGGCTACCGGCCGGCTAGCTGCTGCTTCAACCAGGTCAGCACCTCGACCGGGCCCGGGTCGATACCGGCATCGGCCGCCAGCCAGAGCGAGACGTAGTCACCGAAGTACGTCAGGTCGAAGAGCTGGGCCAGGTCCCCCTCGCCCTGGGCCCGTACCTCGACCACGCTGGCCGCCCAGCGCCGGACGAGGTCAGCCGTGATCTCAAAGCGGCGGGCGAGCTGGGGGTGCTCGCTGTCGTGGCGGAGCATGACCACGCTCATCAGTGCGCCGATCTCTTTCGAGCTGTCGGCCCAACCGCAGATCTCGTTGTGGCACAGCTCGGGCATGGAGGACCAGAACGCCATCCTCTTGGCGTTCTCGTTCACTTGCGCTTTCCAGCGCTGGGCCGCCACCGCTCCGACAGGCCCGCCCCCGTGGATGACCGGGACGCTCGAGCCGATGCGGCGCGCCAGCTCCGCTGGCTCGGAGGCGGCGCCGGCGCTGACGAACTTGTCGCGCCTCCACTTCAGCTGCTCGACCGCTCTCTCCAGCCACAGGTCCACCCCTGGCAGGAAGCCCATCCGCCACAGGACCCCGACCATGGGCACCGCCATCGCCCCCAGGGCAGCCCGCGGCCAGACCACGTCCGGGACGCGGATCAGAGGGGCTTGCCAGGCCTCCGCCAGGTGGCTCAGTTCCCCGCCGCTCGTGACGACGACCATCTTCGCCCCGGCCAGCGCGGCGTCCGACGCCGCCTCGATCGTCTCCTCCGTGCCGCCAGAAGCCGACACCGCGAAAACGAGCGTCGTCTCGTCTACGAAGTGAGGGCATTCGTAGCCCTTGACCACGGTAACGGGCACCGGCAAAAGCGGCACCGCCACGGCGTGAAGGACGTCGCCGGCTATGCCGCTACCGCCCATACCGATGACGACCACGCTTTCGATGTCCTCGCGTCTCGGGAGCCCTGTGACAGAGGCGCAATCACGGAAGGCCTGCTCCACCTGTTCGGGGAAGCCCTCCGCCAACTCGAACATCCCATCACTGTCGATTAAGGGCACTTATGGCTCCTGTCCCTTTGGCGCCTCGAAATTTAGCTTGATGCCTTCGACCTCCGCCTTGGCCATCAACCGCCCGTGCTCGTCATCACCCACGTCCTCGGCATCCTCGATGAGCATGTCCGGGATGCCGTCGTTGATGGCGTACCGGCGTCGCAGCCGTGGGTTGTACAGGGCCGCTTCGTCGGGGAAATAAAGCAGCGGGCCCTTGTCTTGCGGGCACGCCAGGATCTCCAACAATAGGGGGTCGAGGGTCATGGCTATGAACGGTCCCTTATCAGTGCGAGCAGTTCTTCGGTGTGGGATTCGCAACTGGCGCGGTCGGGCGCCTCGACGTTGAGCCTCACGAGCGGCTCGGTATTGGAAGGCCGGACGTTGAACCACCACTCCCCGAGGTCGACCGTCAGGCCGTCGAGGCGGCTCTGGTCGGCGTCCGGGTGAAGCGCCGCGTAATCCTTGGCGATGGCGTCGACGACGCGCCCTGGCTCGGCTACTTCGCTGTTGATCTCGCCGGACAGTACATAACGGTCAAAGGGCTTGCGCAGTTCGGACAGCGGGATGCCCGCTTTGGAAATGACTTCCAGCATCACCAGCGCTGCGATCGAACCCGAGTCCGCCCGGTAATTGTCACGGAAATAGTAATGGCCAGAATGCTCACCACCGAACACGGCGCCCGTCTCGGCCATGATCCCTTTTATAAAGGAATGGCCTACGCGCGTTACCACCGGCGTGCCCCCGTTCTCCTTTATGACCTCGGGCACCGCCTTGGAACAAATAAGGTTGTACAGAATGATCTCACCCGGGAACTTTTCGAGCATTGCCTTGGCCACGATGGCCGTGGTGGTCGACCCGCTCACGGGTTCCGCTTTGTCGTCCACGACAAAGCACCGGTCGGCGTCCCCGTCGAACGCCAACCCGACGTCAGCTCCTCTCTCCAGGACCCTGGCGCGCAAGTCCGCCAGGTTGGCCGGCTGGATGGGGTCGGCGGGGTGGTTCGGGAAATTGCCGTCAAGCTCGCCGTACATGACTTCTAGGTCGAACGGCAGGCCCTCGAACACGGCCGGGACGACGAGGCCCCCCATCCCGTTGGCCGTGTCCGCCACTACGCGAAGCGGTCTCAGCGCGTCGCGGTCGACAAAGCTGCGGACTTTTTCTGCGTAGCCGGTCAGGACGTCGCGGTAACTGACAGTGCCCCGCTCGTCCTCGGGGACCTCCCGCAGGTCGCCCGTCTCGATGGCGCGCCGGATCTCCTGAAGGCCGGACTCCGCCCCCACTGGCTTTGCCCCCGCCAGGCAGAGCTTGATGCCGTTGTACCGGGCCGGGTTGTGGGAGGCCGTGAACATCGCCCCCGGGGCGTCGAGGGCGCCGGTGGCGTAAAACAGTTCGTCCGTCGAGACCAGGCCGAGCAGTACCACGTCGACGCCCATCGAGGTGGCACCCTCCGAGAACGCGGCCACCAGCTCCGGGCCCGAGGGCCGCATGTCGTTGCCAATGAGGATCTTCGGGCTCCGGGCGAAAGCCGCAAAAGCGCTCCCGACCTTGCGCGCCAGTTCAGCGTCGAGCTGGTCCGGTACAACCGCCCGGATGTCGTATGCCTTGAAGATCTCGTCCAATGGGCCCATGTTCGCTCATGGACAAGCTAACAAACCGCGCCGGCGCGCTTCACCTCCGCCGGGACCGCCGAAGGTTGGCGCCCTCGGGCCCCGCCAGCCTGCGAACCGGCCGTGTTCGGCCTGCGAGTGCGAAAATTTTCGGCTGGCGCCGGCGGCGGGCACCGGTGCACCCTATGGCTGCTCCCGGGCGCCGTGTTCGCCATCGGAGGTTTCGCCCGGCCCTTGCTCTGGGCGGAGCAGCCGGCCCCCTTCGGGGCTCTCCCTCTCCACGCCGGGGCCCCCAGCAGCGGGCTCCCCCATGCCTGTGCTCTCCGTCCCGGTGCCCGCTGCGCCAGTGGTCTCCGTGCCGGTGCTCGCCGTCCCGGTACCCTCCATCTCGGGGTTCCCCGTCCCGGGATTGGCCGCCCCTTCCACTTGGCTCGCCTGCTGGCCGCCGTTGACGTACGGTACCGGCACCCCATCGGGCGGAGTCGGGCTGAGGTCGGCTTCGGCACCGTTGCCTGCCCCGTCAGGAGGAGCCCCGTCAGAGGAAGGCGGCCAGGGTGGGCGAGGTCCCTCTGGCCCGCGCACGTGGCCCCAGAACTCCTTCATGGTCCCGACCACCGCCGCCTCGGTGGGGCCAGCGGGTTGACGCCGGCCGAGCCCCGGCCGGCGCACCGCGGCCACCGGCGCCACCGGGCGGCGGATGAGGAAAACCAGGCCGATCAGAGCGAGCACAGTCAGGCCCCAGCCCTCGTAATCGACCGGGGTGTAGCCGTACGACATGCTCACGTGGTGAGACGTCGGCACCACCACCATCAGGTTCGGGCTAATCCGGTACACCCCTTCGGCGCCGGAAACGTGCCAATTGGGGAAATAGGAGATCGTCACCACTACGGGCACGCCGGTACGCGAGACGTTGAAACTGATCGAAGCGTTGTGCTCGACGATGTCGCTCACCTGAGTCGTCGGCTCCGGCTTTACCGGTACGTTCGTGTCGGCGTAGGGCACCCGTGCCCAGTTGGACGGGCCGGTGGCGGCGAGGTAGACGTCCCAGGCGCTCGGGTCGTCGTACCAGGTGGTCATCACTTTCAGGTAGGTCGGCTGGCTGGAGTTGTTGAGGCCCTTCATGACGACCGGCTGGTTCGCCAATGGGTGGACTCGGGGCGAGTCCTGGACCAGGTAGAGCTTCCAGTACTGCTTCTGGGTGCCGCTCGGGCCACTACCCCCGCTCCCCGAGTAATCGATGTAAAACGGCCCGAAAGTCGAAATTAGCTTCAGCGACGGGTCGGCCGCCGCTTGCTGCTGCACTTCGGTATTGAGGGCCATGTAGTACTTGACGCCGAGCATCTGGAGGTGCTGCACCCCTAAAGCGACGTCCGGCGAACTGGCGTACGGGATGCCCACCATGGGGTCGGACGGTTGCAGGGAAAGTTCCGACTGGTTTATGAAATGGAACGGCGTAGTAGCCGACGCCTCGTAGTAAAGACCTTCCATCGAACCTATACAGCCGTTGGTCCAATAAGGCAGGATCGTCAGCGCGTCAGGGGTCCCGTAGTCGTTCATCTCCGACTGGTACTCCCACATCACATTGCCGCAGCCGTATGTTTTCGACGCCTTTTCCAGCTGGGCCACGATCTCCTGGTACTCGGGCCATCGTGTCTTGGCGCAGTCCTGCGGGCAACCGGACTGGTAGCCGCTGTAGTTCCAGGTGATCCAGCCCGGGATAAAGGACTCACTTTTCTGCGGTATCCCCAGGAACTCGTAATCGCCATCGGCGGTGGCGTGTTCACCCGGCAAGATACGCAGGGGGAAACCAACCCAGATAAAGACCAGCACGAGCACTATCAGGGGCGCCGGTAACAACGCGGCCCGCAGCGTGACCATGAAATTCGTGGTGCGCTCGGCGATTATGGCGTAAAACTCGGCGACCGCCAGACCACCTAAAAGGTAGAGGCACAGGAACCAGAAGGGCAGGACGCGCGCGTTCCACAGGATGCTCTGGGGCATGAACCGGAACGCCAGTGCCGCCAGGACCGCCATGATCGCAAAGAACTCCCCGATCCGGCGCCGGCGAGATATGGACAGCGCGGCGCCGATGGCGGCCAGGATGAACAGCCAGGTGTCGCTGGTGGGGAACAGCGTGTTGAGGAAGGTGGTTATCCTCTGGTAACCCATGTTGGTCACGTAAGGGAAGCGCACCTCGAACGGGAGCGCCCACCACGCGGCCAGCAGCCCTCCGACGATGATGGTCGGCGCCGCCCACCAGAAGGCGCCCCGCCAGTCACGGTTGCGCAAAGCGTACGTAACGGTGAGGACGACAAGCCCTACCCCCGCGAACATGGCCGGGTCGATGTGGGACATGAACGCGCAGGCGAACACCACCGCCCCCCAGGCGCGGTAGCGGCCGGTCTGCAGGCCCCGCATGACGATCCCGAAGAACACCAGGGCGAACCACAGGCTCCACGCGAACGCGAACTCACCGGCGAGGGTGGAAGCTATGTTGCCGCCGTAGATGGTGAACTCGGTGCCGAAGATGTACGGCAGGGTGGAGGCGGCCAGGACGGCAGGGACCGGGAACGGGGCCTTGGCGATGCGCCCCATTAGCCAGCCCGCCACTGGCATGAAGATCATCGGGGCGGCCGTAACCAATTTGAAGGCGATGTCGTAGGGGATCACCTGGGCCAAGGCAACGATCGAATAGATGGGGAGCGGGAAATAGAAGGTGACGGCGGGGAAACCGTCCCAGTTGGAAGACGTCCACCCGGTGAGCCGGAAGTTGGCCAGCAGCTGGTGCTCGGCTACCCACGGGAGCAGGACGTGGGCACCCGTGTCGCCACCCGAGATCGTGGTGTTGCGGAACAGGTTGGACGGTTGGAACTGGACAAAAGTGAAAACGACGCAAGCGACGACGACAACAAAAGTGACGAACGCCTCCGGTCTTAACAGCTTCGCGACCCGCGGCCGTAGCCAGTCCCCCGCTCCGGCTAAGGCGGCGTAACTCCTCCGCTCCGGGTAAGTGATGGCGTCTTCGTCGTCCGCCTCTGTGCCCCCCGTGGCCGCCGAGGCGCTACCGTTCGTCTGGTCCGTCGTACCTTCGTCAAGGGCGGTACCGTCGTCGACAGTCGTACCCTCGTCGAGGTCCGCCGCGCCCTCTTTGACCGCCGACGGGCTCGGCTCTGCCCTCCCAGGTTGGGACGAGCCCGTTTCCTCGCCTGTCTGCGCCATTACCAGCCATTGTTACGTGTGGGCCGCCGCCGTTGGGGCCATGCCCGCTGAAAAGGTGCTGAGCAGCGCTCCCGCCCGTCACAAGCGGCACCTTTTCGGGCGCAGGCACCACCCGTACCCCGCCGGGGCACCGGCACGGCCGGGTACGCACCCGGCGCGAGTAGGCGCTTCAGTCCCCAACGGCAGCGAGGTCGAGCACGCCGGCGAGGGAGAGCATGGCCCCGTCGGACTGCCACCAGCGCAGGTCGCATGGTGAGCAGTTGTTCAGGGCCACCGGCTGTCCCTTCACGACCATTTCGATGACCACGAGTTCACGCGTCCGACAGTTGGGGCACTTCATGGCTTGGCTCCCTTTCGCTTGTGACCTGGGCATGCCTCCAGACGCAAGCAAGCTCAGCAGGCGAGGGGAGGTGGTCCCGCTTCAGGAGAACCAACGCGCTCGAAGACAAACAGCAAGACCCAATCGGGAGGTTTCTTCGAGCCCGCCGTCTTGCAGCGGTCCTGACAAAGCATCGGCGCGAGCCCTGAGGGCCCTTTAGTGCATTCGTGAAGAAACCTGTGACATGGAGAAATCTGCGCCGCCGTCGCCGACGTCGGCGTCGAAGCCCGTTATTGCCAGGCTCTCGGCTTCCAGTGTGGAAGCCCTGCGGTCGACGCATGACCACCCTCGTGGGACTTGAAAGGTGTCGGCATGGCGCTCGCACAGGGCCCAACGGACCGACCGGTCGGCCGGTCCCCCCACGGGTTCACCGATTGGGTCGTCGATCCAGGCACAGCGAGCGCTGTAGTCGTAGGCGAGCCACGCCGCGGGCTTATCTGGGCAGGCCGGTCGAGAACAGGTCGCTGACTTCATAGGGTTAGAAGGGTACACCAGGACCGTCACCGCTCTGATGACCCGTTCTCATGGCCCGGAACGGGGCCGGCAACAAGGACATCCTGGCTTCTCCGGCGGGGCCTCAAATTAGCCAAGACCGGGCCGCCCCGCTGCCAGGAGGGCCTGCATTTGCGCCCCGCCCCGTGCTAAGGCGGCTCAGCGGCGTAGGATTGTATGGATATGAGCAGGCAACCCGGCGATATGAGACCGCGCTCGCCTGACCGCCAAAACGGCGGGGCTCCCGGTAGCGGCCCCGACCGGTCATGGCGTTGGGTGCTGATGGTCCTGATCGCTGTCGTCGCGCTCGCAGTCCTTGTCTCCAACGTGATGTCGGCCACCTCGCCGCCCACCGTGAAGTACAGCCAGTTCGTAACCGAGCTGGAGGCCGGTCAGGTGAGCAGCGCCCAGGTCAACTCCAACAACGGTGAGATCCAGTTCCAGGACAGCAACGGCAACGTGTACCAGACGCAGGGGCCGGCGCCGTTGCAAGACCCGAACCAGGTCCAGATGCTGCAGAAGTACCTGAGCGGCAAGGACCTTTCGTTCACGACCCCGGGGACCAACTGGTTTATCAGCCTGTTGCCCGACATCGTGCTCGGCGCTTTCTTCATAATCCTGATCGTCTGGATGGCGCGGCGCGCCCAGGGCCAGATGGGCGGGATCATGTCGATCGGCCGAAGTCGGGCCAAGGTGTACACGACCGAGCGGCCCCGCACCACCTTCGCCGACGTCGCCGGCTACGAGGGTGTGAAAATGGAGATCCGCGAGGTAGTCGACTTCCTGCGTTCCTCCAACCGCTTCAAGGACATCGGCGCCAAAATCCCCAAGGGGGTCCTCCTGGTCGGCCCGCCAGGTACGGGCAAGACATTGCTCGCCAGGGCGGTGGCCGGCGAGGCGGGCGTGCCCTTCATGTCTGTCACCGGCTCGGACTTCATGGAAATGTTCGTCGGGGTGGGGGCTTCCAGGGTGCGCGACTTGTTCCAGAGCGCCCGTAAGCAGGCACCGGCGATCATTTTCATCGACGAGATCGACTCCATCGGGCGTAAGCGGGGCGCCGGCCTGGGCGGTGGCCACGACGAGCGGGAGCAGACGCTCAACCAAATGCTGGCCGAAATGGACGGGTTCGAAGCGACCGAGGGCATCGTTATGATGGCGGCCACCAACCGGCCCGACATCCTCGACCCGGCCCTGCTGCGTCCCGGGCGCTTCGACCGCCAGATCGTTGTCCCCCTGCCCGACCTCGACGAGCGGTTGCCGATCCTGAAGGTGCACTGTAAAGACAAGCGCATCGGGCCTGACGTCGACCTCACGGTGGTGGCCCGGGGGACCCCGGGAATGAGCGGTGCGGACCTCGCCAACCTCGTGAACGAGTCGGCTCTGCACGCGGTGCGCAGGGGCGCCTCATCCATAGCTATGGGGGACTTCGACGCGGCCCGGGACCGGGTGCTCATGGGCCAACGGCGGGAGTCGACAGTCCTGTCCGAAAAGGAGAAACTGGCCACCGCTTACCACGAAGGCGGCCATGCCGTCCTGGCCTATGTCCTGCCGGACGCCGACCCTGTCCATAAAGTGACGATCCTCCCCACGGGAATGGCCCTCGGCGTCACCCAGCAGCTACCTATAGAAGAGCGCCACACGTATTGGCGCGAGTACATCGAGGACTCGTTGTGCGTGATGATGGGGGGGCGCTGCGCCGAGCAGCTCATCTTCGGCACCCTTTCCACCGGCGGCTCCAACGACTTGCAGCGGGCGACGGAGATGGCCCGGAAAATGGTCCGTGAGTTCGGCATGTCCGAGCGTGTGGGGCCAATGGCCTGGGGCAACGGCGGCGAAGTGTTCCTTGGCGAGGACCTCATGCATTCTCGCGATTACAGCGATGAGACGGCCCGCGTCGTCGACGAGGAGGTCGAACGCATCCTGCGAGAGCAGGAGTCCCGCGCCTTGCGCCTCTTGCGCGAGCACCAGCGGGGGCTGGCCGCTGTGGCCCAGGCCCTCATCGACCGGGAGACCATCGACGGTGTCGAGGTGTCTCGGCTCGTCGACCAGGCCTACGGGCGCCCGGTACACGACCAGCTGGTGGTCCCGACCTTTGCCACCGCGCTGGTCAACGGCCACGGCGACCCTGAGGCCACTCCCGGCGAAGCACCGGCGCCGGTCACCGGGATTTCGGGCCCGACTTCGCTGCAGTAACGCCCGGGCCGGCGAACGTCCCCGCCTGGGCCGGAAGTGGTCAGTTGCCCAGCGCCACCACCGGCGACAGGTTGATGCCGGCCTGCGGCCGGACGGCCCACGAGTCGTCTTCGACCACGACGGGGTGCGAGCTCTTCACGACCAGCGCTTCGTCGGCCGTGCCGGCCGGCAGTTCCAGGCTGCTCCGGCCACCGGCGCGTATGCCGAGCGGGGGTATCCCCACCGCCTGAGCCAGGTGGCCTCCGGACAAGGCTTCGATGTTCAGCACGGCCGGTTTCGGGCCAGGGTCGGCGACCTCAATCCACACCTGGCCCCGGTGCTTGGTGGGCGCCATGGCCGACGTGCCCGCCAGTAGCCAGTTGTCCGCCGGTTGGACCTCACCGATCAGCGTGGCCAGGCCGGTCATGGGCGATGGTTTGGAGGCGCTGATAGAGCGTTCTGCGACGACCGGGACACCGTTGGTGCTCACGAGGTGGACGGCGTACGTGATCCCGGGGAGGGCCCAGGGCTGCCCGTTGGTCTTCACGAAGGCCGTACCGTAGGGCGACACCGTGAACTCCGACGAACTGCCCACACCGCCCCCTTGGGACATTAGGTCGAGGGACAGGCGGGCCGCCGCCGGGCCGGGGTTGTAGGCGATGTAGCTCTCCGACAGGCCGTTGCCGTCCGAGCCGGCCGGCCACCACCAGGAGGTCGACGGCTGGGTGGCGCCGAGGGCCAGGGTGGCGCCCGGCACGGGCGCCGCCGGGTTGAGCCCCTGGTTTGGCCCCTCGAATTGGGCATGGGCCGGCGGTTTGGTCACCAGCTCCGTCTGGAAAGCCACTACCTGGCCGGTACGGGCCGTGACCGTCACCGCAATGTGCTCGCGGATCCGGAGGTTGCTGCCGAGGTTGACGACGGTAATGCCATTGGGGGGGACGACCACCCCTTCGAAGGCGGCCGGGTCTTCCTGGCCTTCCTCGGTGGTAAAGGAGAGGTCGGCGATGGCGTCCACCGGGTACGGGTTGAGCAGGGAGATGTGGTCAGACGCGTTCCGTAACGTGGCGCCGTCGACGAAGTACCAATGCGTCGAAGGCGCGGAGGCGCACGGCTGGCTCGACGGGCCCTCCGGGGTCGAGATGACCTGGCTCACGCTCGCCATTCCCCCGTACAACGTCACCAGGGCTCCCACCCAGGGTTTCGGAGCCCGGCGCGGTAAGCCCAGGAACTGCTCCGGCACCGTGCTCGTGGAGCCGGCCGGGACGGTGACGCTCATCTTGCGGAA
>JASHVH010000395.1 GCA_030039575.1 Acidimicrobiales bacterium
ATGCACGTTGTCGGGTAGGTCGCGGACGAGAATGTTCGGCATGCTTACATTATGCTATCGTTTCAAGACGAACAGCAAGGGTCTCCGGCCCGTCCACCTCTGCTCTAGTGCGGACCTTGAACTCGAGAGCCAGTTCCCCCGGTTCCACTGGCGCCGTAGGCACTTAGGCAGAAGAGCCGACAGTTGTGGACCACCTCGCCCAGTCAAGTGGCTCTGAACCGGCCCGGCTCCACACCCTGTTTGACGAGCAAAGATAGCTTGAGGTGGTGGCGGTCCAAATCGGTGTAGGAAGGGGGGACTACAGGCTAAGGACACGGTTCGCACTTCGCCAATATGTCGTGAGCGAGGCCATTGCAGATGGTGTATGCTCCTTGATGTATATGGCTACTAGGACCCAGATCTACCTCACCGACGAACAGCGCGCTCGCCTGAATGAGCGAGCTCGCAAGTCTGGTGTCCCCATGTCGCAGCTCATACGGGACGCGGTCGATTCTTTTCTCTCCGACGAAGATGACGTCGAAGCGACATTCGGTTCCTCGCCTGACATCGGGAGCCGCGTCCCCTCCCGGTCGGAGTGGGACCGCCATGGCTGAGCTGCTCGTCGACACTGATGTCTGCATCGACCATCTAGCTGGCACCAAGCGCCTTCCTCATGGGCGCCGACTGGGCTATTCAGTTATCACCCGAGCGGAGCTTCTGGCGGGTGCCGATGCTACTGACGAACCCAACGTCCGGCGGCTGTTGGCCGGGATGGACGAGCTGGTCGTCGATCGCCGGGTAGCAGATAGGGCGGGTCTCCTCCGACGTCAGTCCCCTCGCCTCCGGATGCCCGACGCTCTCATTGCCGCAACCGCGTTAGTTCACTCGCTCACCCTCCACACCAAGAACACACGTGACTTCAAGCAGGTGCCAAACTTACGACTGCGGTAGCTGCAATGTGATCGCCGAGGCTCCGCAGGGGTACTCGGGTGCAAATGCCACTAGCCCTACGTGGAAGCGAACCGACATCCCGCTCGCCATGACCTCGCTGGCGGCTGCCGTTCGGACACCACCGCTCCACAATCGCATGAACTGGTCCCATTACCGCTATAAGTGGTGTGGGAGGGGGGGACTTGAATAGTTACTCGCCTCCCCCTCAGCGGTTCATCGTCGGCCCCGAGCTATGGCTACCAGCTGGCTGACCGGCACCATAACCCCGGCCCACGAGTGACAGTCCGGCCGCGCGCCGTACGATCCCCAAGCCGCCCGCGCCAAGGCCGCACCGTATTTATAGTGGACCAGCTATCCACAAGTTAACCCACTCGAACTACACAACTTTAACCCACATTTAGTCATTGCAAACAGCTCCAGTGGCCGCTAGCGTCCGTGGAAGCCACCAGAGTCGTCCGGGGTGAAGAGCCAGACCGAGCCCCGGGCCATGTCTTGAAAGGAGGCACCGCCCCGTGGCTGACACGTTGACAGGGGGGGTCATAACGCACGACCCCCGGGCCGAGGCGCTGTTCGGGCAATGGAACATCGCGTTCGAACTGAGGGAAATCCTGATCGACGAGGTGCGCCTGCTTGACGGCGCCCAGGTCCGCGACCTGGCGAACATCGCCCCGAGCGAGGGCGTCGAAGAGTACGCCACCCAGATGCGCTCAGGGGCCAACTTCCCCCCTGTCGTGCTCATGAAACCGAACATCCTGATCGACGGCAACACTCGCCTGGAGGCTGCCCGCCGAAACGGGCGAAGCCTGTTCCCCGCCTATGTGGTGGAAGTCCCTACGGTCGACTTCGCTAGGGCCGTGGCAGGCGGGCTCAACCAGTTGAACGGCCGACGGCTCACCTCGGCCGAGGCGCAGCGGGTGGCCCTCACTATGGTCGAGCAGCTGCACTGGAACGACGAGCAGGTCGCTGCCTACGTAGGCCGGACGGCACAGATGGTCCGCACGTGGCGTCGCCAGGCGGAGACCGAATTGAAGGCCAAGCGCCTGGGCCTGGGCGACCAGGTCGGGCATATCAGCAAGAACCAACAAGACATGATCGCCGGCGTCGTCCATGACGCTCCCTTCGCCGAGCTGGTCAAGTTGGCCTCCGATGTCAAGGTGCCAAGGAAAGAGCTGAGCCGTATCGTCAAAGAGATCGGCAAGGCCCGGTCGGAGGCCGACGAGATCCAAGTCGTCACCTCAGCGCGAATGGAGATGGCCCCCGTTGGGCCACCCCCGCGCCGGGCCCAACGAAACGTGGCCGCCCATCGGGCGCGCATGGTCATCCCGCAACTCCTCAACATCAAACCTCTTGATGCCCTGGAGCCTGCTCGCTTCGAAGACGACCGCAAGCTCTGGCACGCCTTGCGGGACCACGTCGATGCTGTGCTGGTCGCGTTCGACGAACACCCACCCCAAGAGCCGTTCTTGTGAGCCCCCGTTCGAGAGGGCAGAAAAAAACCGAAGCCAGCCGGATGACCGTCAACATTTGGGACGTCTGTCGGCGCTCGGACAAGCCGCTCACCATCGATGACATTGCCGACCAGCTCCGAGGCCGGGGCCTCGACATGAACGCTGATGCCCTCATGTTCTATAAGAAAACAGAGCTGGCCAAGCTCGACGACGTCTTAGCCAAACAGTTCGAGGACGCCTGGTCTAACGAGGCCCCACCGCCCGAGGTGATCGACCGGGCTTGGTCGCTCTTCGTCGCCGATTGCGTGAAGGTTAGTTACCAGGCGAAAGCACTAACCGTGACGACGGAAGAAGGCGTTGACCCCCGTAGCCGCCATGCGGAGCGACGGTACTCGGCCAACCTGAACAGCCCCCCGATGGTGTACCGGTACTTCGTGACCACCGAGCAGAGG
>JASHVH010000396.1 GCA_030039575.1 Acidimicrobiales bacterium
CCGCTCGTAGACGGACCCGGACGTCGTGGTCGTGCTCGATCTCGGGGCTTGCCACTTCGGCCAGCTTGAGGACCTCTGGCCCGCCGGCGGCCGTCATGAGCACTGCTCGCATCTGTAACCTCCGTTTGAGCCCGTTTTGCGGGCCATCTCTGCAAGTTGACTGTCCCCGCCCATGCAAGCGTGTTCGTTATGCCAAGAGCAAGAGCGCTTGGCCATAAAGTCTCGGGAGTTCCACGACGGCACCGAGAAATCTCCCGCTGGAAAAGTCGAAGGCCACAACTTGGCCTTCGCCAACGCAATAGAGGCGACCGTCTTGGCCGAAGCGCAGTCCCCGCGGCTTGGCCAACGCGACGGCGCCTTCAGCGGAAAACACTCGCACCAGCTGGCCGTTGGAGGGGTCGTACTCGCGAACGGTGGTCTTGGCGTTGGCGGAGCCGAAGGGCCATTCGCTGGACACGACTATGTTCCCGTTGGGGGCGACGGCAAGATCGAGCGGGCTCAGTTCGGGATCGCTCACGAGGCGATGCGTGCGGAGCCCAAATTTGTCCTCGAACGCGGCAATCGTATTTTCGCCCTCTCCGGATGGGCCTATACCTGAGGCCAGGTAAAGTTGGCCCTCCGGGCCAAACCCAAACCCTCTCGGGAACGGGACGACCCCCTCCGGCAGGACGTCTTCTCCCTTCTGGTCGAGAAGAGCAGGCATGGCCAGTATCGTCCGCCGGCGGCGCGAGCCGACGTAGTAGCGACCGTCGGGCCCGAACGTCCCCCCGCCGGGGTCGAGCCCGGTGACCTGCCCGGAGTCGCGGACAACGTTCCCGCGGCGGTCGAGCGCCAACACCCGGTCGTCACCGCTGTTCACGTAAATGAGTTCACCGGACGGGCCCAGGCTGAGGCCGCGCGGGTCGGTAATGCGGTGGTCCTCGCTGAACGGTCCGTCCAGGGCGCCATCGGCGGTAAAACACAGCAGCGCGCCGTAACCGTCACCGTTCGCCCCGCTGGCGCTAGTGACCAGGATCCGGGTTGTCGAGGACTGAACTTCGGGTAATGCCACCACGGCGCCGCCCAGGTCGTGTTACGTGACGACGTACAGGGGTTCCTCGCCCTTGGCCACGCGTTGCACGTTCTCCGCCGCGGCGGCTCCTCGCCGACGCGATGTCTCGTACGTGCAGGCGGCGACGTGGGGGGTGAGGACCACGTTGTCCAAGCTCAGCAGAGGGTCGTCAGAGGGGAGGGGTTCTACGGCGAAGACATCGAGACCGGCGCCGGCGATCCGCTGCGAGTTGAGCGCGTCCACCAAAGCCGCCTGGTCGACGAGCTGGCCCCTGGCGACGTTAATGAGGACGGCAGTGGGTTTCATCCTCCCGAACTCAGCCGGCCCGATCATGCCCCAGGTGTCCCGTGTGAGCGGGACGTGGAGGGAGACAACGTCGGCCACCGACAACAGTTCGTCCAATTTCTCCGGCCCTCCGAGGACCCTCACGCCGAGCCGGGCGGCCTCGTCGGCCCCCGGCCCCGGGGGGTTTATGCCCACGACGGGCAAGCCGAGCGGCTGGGCCAGTTGGGCGAGCTGGCGGCCACTTGTCCCGAGGCCGACCAGCCCCAGAGTGCGGTCGTACAGCTCATGGCCGAAGGAACGCCCGAAAACCCCGGCTTTAAGGTCACTTTGGCTGGCTGAGAAACCCTTCACCGCGCACAGCATCAACATAAGCGCGTGTTCTGCGAGCGCCCGGGCGCTGAACTCACCGGGCGTGTTGGCGACCGGGATCCCATTGGCCCTGAACACGCCGAGGTCGAGCTGGTCATAGCCGTCAAGGGTCACTTGCCACAGCTTGACGCCGGCTGCCCGGGCTTCAGGGACCATACCGGGGTCGAGGGCAGCGCCGTTGTCGACAACCGCCAGCGCGTCCCGGACTTGAGGAGCAAAGGGCTGATCGGGGGCCCACATCACTGGCTCGAACTCCGTCCCCAACGCGGCGACGAAGTCTGCGTACCACGGGCCCGCGTTGCCGGGCTGGGCCATGTACAGGACCTTCATCGAATATCCCTCCATCGGTTCTCTGGCTCCATCGGGGCCCGTCAAGCACTGCCCGGGGAGCTTGTCTCGAAACCTGAGCGGGCGGTGCGGCCGGCGTCCCCCTCAACAGGAAGGTGAGCCCTTCCGCTACCGTCCGGTGAGCATAGACGGCCCGGCGCAGTTCGGTGTACGGGAGGCCACCGACCATGGCGGTCTGGACGGCGGCCATCAGCTCGCTGCAAACCCGCGGTCGTCCACCTGCCTGCTATGAGGTGGCCCCCCGGTCGTTGACGGCCAGCCAGTGGGTGACGGTGACCGGGTGGGCGGGGTCGGTCATCTCGCGCAGCCGGTCGAGCCGCTCCTGGTCGTGCTTGCTCACGCGCTCGTGCTGCAGGAGGTGCTCGTCCCACGATGCCACGACGAACTGCTCGAGCACCCGGCTCCTATTGTCGGCGTCGCTCCACGCTCTCCATGACGTGGCCCCGGTGCGCCGCCGGCTGAACCTCGTGTCCTGCAAAGCCGTCATCAGGTCGTCCTCGAGACCAGGCCGCGCCCAGTACTCGACGCTGACCAGGACCGGCCCGTCCGGCGCCTGGCCCGGGGCGAGCTGAGGAGCGGGCCAGTCGCCCGCAGGCACGAGGTCCTCGGGCGGGAGGGATTGGAAGCGCCGTACCAGCGCCGCCAGCGGGCTGAGGGCCAGCCCGGCGGCCGCGATGGTGAGGGTAGGCGACAACCCGGCGTGCTCGGCCGCCACGCCCATGACGGCGCTGCCTACCGCGTTCCCGCCCTGGAAGACGATCAGGTAAAACGACATACCCCGGGCCTTGACCCATTGCGGCAGCGATAACTGGTACAGCGAGCTCAGGGTGGACAAGGCCGTGACCCAGCACGCCCCGCCTACCACCAGGGCGATGGCGGCCACGGCGGTCACGTGGGCGTAAGCCAGGAGCAGCGTCACGGCGGCCAGCCCGACCGAGCTGATTGACAACATGCCGTCGGGCGACAGCCGGGCTCGCAGCCTCGGCAGCAGGGCGGCTCCCACGACCGCCCCTATGCCGACGCTGCCGAGTAACAGCCCGTAGCCGCCCGAGCCCAAGTGCAGCACCGAATGAGCCGTGAGCGGCAGCAAGGCCCAGATGGCACTGGCGAAGAAGACGAACAGGGCGGCCCGGGCCAGGACCACGCGAAGTACTGGGCTGCCGGCGACGTAGCGGCCGCCGGCGCGGACGGCCTCACCCACGTGCTCCCGGGGGAGGGCGTCCGGAGGACGGGCGGAGTGCCAGGCCCAGATAACCGCGATGGGTGCGGCGAAGCTGGCCGCGTTGACAAAAAAGACAGTGCCGGCGCTGGTAGCGGCCAGGAGCACACCACCGATGGCCGGTCCCACGGCGCGGGCCAGGTTTTGGTTCACCGAGCCGAGGGAGATCGCCTGTTGGCGCTCGGCCGGGTCTACCAGCTCGGGCTGAAGTGTCTGCCAGGTTGGCGAGGTCAGCGCTTGCCCGGTCCCGACCGCGAACAGCAACGCGAGCAGGGCCCACGGCGTTACCAGGCCGGCGATCGCCAGGGCGCCCAGGGCTCCCGCCGCCAGCAGCATCAAAGTCTGGGTCCCGAGCAGGAAGCGACGGCGGTCGGCTAGGTCACCGATCGTCCCGGCCAGGATGGCGAACAGCACGACGGGAAGGCCTGCCGCCGTTTGTACCAGCGCGACATAGGTGGCAGAGGTGGTCAAGCTCAACATGAGCCATTGGGCCGCCACCGTCTGCATCCAGCTGCCGACATTGCTCACGAACTGGGCGCCCCACATGGCGGCGAACAGGCGATGCCGGAACGGCGACCAAGCCGACACCTGGGCCCTGGCCGGGCCGGGCGCGCGGGCCGCCCGGCGCCGGTCCAACCCCGTCACCGTATTTGCCGAGGGAGGGTTTTCGACGGGTGACCGTTGCCCACGCGCGCTCGGCTCATAAGCCTCTAACGCTAGTTAACGGGCAACGTCGTCCAGGAGGTGCGAGCAGCAGGGCCCCAGGGGCAACCAGGACCGGGTGGCCGGCTCCAAACGCCCACGCCGTATGATCGCTGCGGCCCCAAATTGGGGACACAGAAAGCGTGACGGCACGGAGGTCCCGGCGCTGTGGAAGTCTTCAGGGAGTTCACGTTCGAGGCCGCGCACCGGCTCCCATATGTCCCCGATGGGCACAAGTGCGCGCGCCTGCACGGGCACTCGTACCGGGTGGGCGTGCACGTGGAGGGAAGGATAGGGGAAAGAACTGGCTGGGTCCGTGACTTCTCCGAGCTGTCCGGCGCCATGAAGCCCCTGCTGGCCCAGCTCGACCACAATTACCTCAACGAGGTGGAAGGCCTCGAAAACCCGACGAGCGAGGTGCTGGCCCGGTGGATCTGGGAACGGCTCCGCGAGCCGCTCCCGGACCTGTCGCAGGTGCTTGTCCACGAAACTTGCACGTCCGGGTGCGTTTACCGGGGCGAGCCGTGATGCAGCGCGACGAGCTCGTGGTGCTGGCCAGCGGGGGCCTGGACAGCGCCGTCCTCGTGGCCGATCAAGCGGCGCTGGACAAGGTGGTACAGCCCGTTTACATCCGCTTCGGCCTGGCCTGGGAGCAAGTCGAGGAGGCTCACCTGCGCCGGTACCTCGGTTCGCTCCGTGACCAGGGCGAGGTACGCCCGCTTGTCGTCCTCGAGCTGCCCATCTCCGACGTCTACGGGGCGCATTGGAGCGTGGCCGGCGCCGGTGCCCCCGACGGTTCGACTCCCGACGAGGCCGTGTACCTCCCGGGGCGCAACCTGCTGCTACTGGCGAAAACCACGGTCTGGTGCGCACTTCAAGGGGTGGGCAGGATCGCATTGGGGACGCTCCGCGCTAACCCGTTCGCGGACGCCAGCGGCCAGTTCCTCTCCGGTTTCGCCAGCCTGGCCGGCACCGCCCTCGGGCGGGAATTAGAGGTGGTGACACCGTTCTCGGCGCTGACCAAAGCGGAGGTCCTTTCCCTCGGCCAGGATCTCCCGCTCGAACTCACCTTCTCGTGTATTGCTCCCGCCGGGACCGGTCACTGCGGCACCTGTAACAAATGTGCCGAGCGGCGCAAGGCGTTCGCCGAGGCCGGCATCGAAGACCGGACCGAGTACTCCCGCGGCTGAGTTGGCCGAGACGATGGCCATGCCCCGGGTTTTCGTCGCCCCCGTGTCGTTCGGGCTCGGAGACCTGGTGGTCTCCCTGCCTGCCATCCAGGCCCTGATCACAGAGGGCGGGCCGGTGTGGCTGGTGGCTCGGTCGCCGGCGCAGCGGCTCCTCGCAGGACGGATCACCGGCCTGGCGGGGGTCGTCGACGAGGCCGGCCTCGAATGCGGCCCGGGCGAGCGCCTCATCGACCTCCGCGACCACCCGCTGCAGCGTGATTACTGGTGGGGTTCAGCCGCTTTCGAGGCTGAGTGGGGCCCTATGGACATCAACCAGATCCTCCAGCTAATTTGCCGCGATTTCGGTGTCAAGGCTGACTTCAGCCGGCCGTTGCCGCTGGAGGCCACCCGCCGTCCCGAGCTCGACGGGACCGTCCTCCTCGTGCACGAGACCGACGGCGCCCACAAGGGTTGGCCGGCGGACCGCTGGGCGGCCTTGGCGGCCGGCCTTCGCGCCGACGGCTACGACGTGGCCCGGGTGACCAAAGGGGAGGGGGCCCCGCCGCCCGACGCCAGCGGAGTCCCGGCGCTTGTCGCCCCAACGCCGGGCCTGGCCGTGGACGCGCTTTCCAGCTGCCACGCCGTGGTCGGTATCGATACGGGGCTCACGCACGTCGCCGTCCAGCAGGGCACGCCGACGGTGGCCATTTGCCGGCGCAGTTCCGTCTATGTACGACCGTGGCCGCATTGCGCCGCCCTCCGGGGAGAAGACTGCACACGCGAGTGCGTCGCCGCCGAAACCAGCTATGCCTACAACCAGGTGGTGAGCCTGCGGGATTTCCGCCCGGCGCCCCGCCGTTGCCCGTCGGGCCAGCCGTGCCTGGCCGGCGCCCAGCCCGAGGACGCTTTGAGGCTCCTTCGGGGACTGTTATGACCGGTGGGTGGGTGTGACAGGCGGAGTGGCCGGCAGCGAGGTTGATGCCGCCGCCGGCGCCGGCGTGCGCAACAGCCAGGCGGAAGGCATCGGCCGCGTCGTGGCCCTCGACGGCCTCCTCTGCTGGAACAACCTGGGCCGCAACGTCGTCTTTGCCGACCCTGAGGCCCGCCCCCATT
>JASHVH010000397.1 GCA_030039575.1 Acidimicrobiales bacterium
ACCGCGTCGCCACGACGAACTGGTGGCCCTCGTCTCCCACACGCCGCACCTCACGGCGGCCGCGCTCATGAACCTGGCCGCGGACGCGGCGGCGTCCGATGCCATCCTCCTGCGCCTGGCCGCCGGCGGCTTCCGGGACATGACCCGCGTGGCTGCCGGCCACCCCGGCATTTGGCCGGACGTGGTGACTGAGAACCAGGACGCCATACTCGCCGCCCTCGACCGCCTTTCGGCCAGCCTGGCCCGGCTGCGGACGGCCGTTGCCGACGGTGACCGGGCCGGGCTTCTCGAACTGCTCGAACGGGCCAGGGACGCCCGGGTGAACCTGCCGACGGGCGCCCCGGCCCTCAGTGAGGCCAGCGAACTGCGGCTGCCCATGCCCGACCGCCCCGGGGTGATCGCCGAGGTAAGCACGCTTCTTGGCGGGCTGGGGGTCAACATCTTCGACGTCGAGATCGCCCACTCTGCCGAGGGCGACCGCGGCGTCATGGTCCTGATCATCGATTCCGAAGCGGAGGCCGTGGCTCGCAAGGCCCTTGCCGCCCGGGGCTACCGGGCGTCGGCCCGGAGGCTGGAAGGATGAGCGCTTACCGGACAGTTGGCCTGGACATAACCCGTTGGTGGTGCGCCTGGTGACCAGCCTTGGCCCTAACGGCCACGACCGCCCTAACCGCCACAACGTCGCCGAAGAACTCGTCGTCGGGCCGGCGGCAGGGAGGTCGTTCCAAGGCCGCCTCCGGGCGCCGGGCGACAAATCCATCTCCCACCGGGCGCTGTTGATCGCGGCCCGCGCCGAGGGGCGGTCACAGGTGAGAGGGCTGTCCAACGGCGAAGACGTCCGTCACACCCTCGAAGCCGTGGTGGCTCTAGGCGCCGGGGCCGAGAGGGCGGGTCACGAGCTCTATATAGACGGTGGCGCCGGGCGCCTCCATGAGCCCCAGAACCTGGTAGACGTGGGCAACTCGGGCACCGGGATCCGGCTCCTGACCGGCTTCGTCTCGGCCATCGAGGGCCTGACCGTCCTACAGGGCGACTCTTCCATCGCGAAGCGGCCGATGGACCGGGTGGCGGTACCGCTCAGGCTGATGGGGGCCCAGGTGGACGGCAGGGAGGGAGGCCGTTTCCCGCCGTTGGCCGTGCGGGGCGGGCGCCTCCACGGCATCGAGTACACCCCTCCGGTCCCTAGCGCGCAGGTGAAGTCGGCGGTGCTCTTCGCCGGCCTCGGGGCCGAGGGGGCCACGACGGTCAACGAGCCGGTGGCCACCCGCGCCCACACCGAAGAAATGTTGGCGGCCGCCGGCGCCAACATCGAGGTGCGCATGGAAGGGGCCGGCGCCACCATTATCTTGCAGCCGGGCGCCCTCCAGGCCACCACCACCGACGTCCCGGCGGACCCGTCCCAGGCCGCCTTTTGGGCCGTGGCCGCTTGCATTACACCCGGCAGCGACCTCGTGCTCGAGAACGTCTACGTGGGGCGGGGCCGGGCCGGCTTCATCGACGTCCTGCGGCGGATGGGCGCCCGCCTCGAGCTGGTAGGTGAGGACCCGGTGCGCCGTACCGCCGACATCCATGTGCAGGCCGGCCCCCTGGTCGCCACCGACGTGGGCGGGCCGGAAGTGGCGTCGCTGATCGACGAGGTGCCCGTCCTGGCAGTGGCAGCCGCTTTTGCCGAGGGGACCACCACTTTTTCCGGTGCCGCCGAACTACGGGTGAAAGAGACAGACCGCGTTGCCACCACCGTCGAACTGCTGACCGCGCTCGGGGTGCGGGCCGAGCCCGCTCCCGACGGGCTGGTGGTGACCGGCAATCGGGGAGCGCCGTTGCGGGCCGCCACGGTTGGTTCCCATGGCGACCACCGCATCGCCATGGCGGGCGCCGTGGCCGCCCTGGGCGCGGACGGTGCCGTCACCGTGAGAGGGTGGGACGCCACTGCCACCAGCTACCCGAGCTTCGAGGAGGACATGACCCAGTGCCTACGTTGAAACCTCCGGGGCTGAAAGTGATCGCCATCGACGGCCCGGCGGGTTCGGGCAAGTCGACCGTGGCCCGGGCGGTGGCGGCCAAATTGGGGATGCCGTACCTGGACACCGGGGCGATGTACCGGGCCGTGGCGTTCAGCGCCATCCGGCGCGGCATCGACCCCGAGGACGCGGCCACGGTGGCAAAGCTGGCCCGCGAAATGGAACTGGAAGTGGCCGACCGCGTAATGGTGGACGACGTTGACGCCACTATCGAAATCCGGAGCCCCGAAGTCACCCGGGCGGTCAGCGTGGTGGCGGTCAACCCTGAGGTGCGCAAGGAACTGGTCAGGCGACAGCGAGAGTGGGCCGAACGAGAAGGCTCCGGCGTCATCGAGGGCCGCGACATCGGGACGGTGGTCTTCCCTGAAGCTCCCGTGAAGGTCTACATGACGGCCAGCGACGAGGAACGGGCGCAGCGTCGCAGCCAGGAACTGCTCGACATGCACTACGACGAGGTGGCCGCCGATATTGCCCGCCGTGACCACATCGATTCGACCCGGGAACATGCACCGCTGGCCGTGGCCCCGGACGCCGTGGTCGTAGATACGACCGCCAGCACCGTGGAGGAAGTGGTCGAGCTCGTGCTGACGCTGGCGGCCAAGGCCGGGCTCGGGTGACGGCCGACGCGGCGGCGCCGGCGCCGGCCGAGCACGCCCCCACCAACCGTCCCGTCATCCGCCCCCCCACGCGCGGCGAGCTGGCCTGGTACCGCTTTGCCCGGGCGGTGGTGATGGCGCCGTCGTGGGCCCTGTGGCGCATGCGGTTCACCGGGACCGAAAACTTGCCTCAGACGACGCCGTACGTGCTGGCACCGGTCCACCGTTCTTACATCGACGCGCTGCTGGCCGGCTACGTGACCGACCGCAGGGTCCGCTTTATGGGCAAAGAGGAAATGTGGCGGACGCCGTGGGTGGCCAAACTGTTCAATTCGCTTGGCGGTTTCCCGGTCCGGCGAGGCACGCCTGACCGCGAAGCGCTCCGGCTCTGCGAGCAGATCCTGGCCGCCGGCGAGCCGGTGGTCCTGTTCCCGGAGGGGACTCGCCAGTCCGGCCCGCTCGTGCAACCCCTGTTCGCAGGTCCCGCTTTCGTGGCCCTCCGGGCGAACGTACCGATCGTGCCCCTCGGCATCGGCGGCAGCGAGCGGGCTATGCCCAAAGGGGCCAAGTGGGTACGTCCGGCTCGTATAGCCCTGGCCGTCGGCCGGCCGATATGGCCGCCGCCGGCCCGTGAGGAAGGGCGCGTTCCCCGCCGTGTCGTCCAAGAGCTCACCGACCGGTTGCACAAGGAACTGCAAGAGGTTTTCGATACCGCGCAGGCGCTCGCCGGCCGCTGACCCACGTCGTCACTTTTGAAATTTGAACGGCGCCGGGTGGGCGCGCCCAAAAAAGTTACGGGTTTCTTCACAGTGTGATCACAATTTCGGCGCCAAAAACGCACAACTCAGGGGAAGGCATGAACCAGTAGATCCGAACGTTCCGTGGACAACGCTCTGGAGGAGGGCTTATGACCAAGGAAACTCGAGGTAAACGCTGGTTTGGCGTGCTCAGCGTGGTAGCCACGATTGCGACGGTGGCCGCGTCCTTTACCACCTTCGCCGCCCCGGCGTCGGCCGCCTCGAGGCACCATTCGAGGGCGACGGCATCCAGCCCCGCCGGCCGCAACGAGGGCCGCAGAGATCCGGGGGGCCCGGGCGGCAATATTGGCAACAACTTCGGTGGCAACAGCTTCGGCGGCAACAGCTTCGGCGGCAACAACTTCAGGTGTGACCGTTTCCGGGGGAACCGCAGTTTCCGTGACGGCCGGGACATTTGCGTCTGCATTACCGTCGGCCGCCGTCATCATACGAGCGTCCGGTGCGTGCTGGTCCCGGCACCCAGGCGGCACCACCAGTTCCCCACCGCCACTACGGCGCCCACCACGACCACCACGGTGGCCCCGACGACCACGACGACCGTAGCGCCGACGACGACCACGTCGTCCACGACCACGACGACCGTGGCCCCGACCACGACCACGTCGTCCACCACTACGACGACCGTGGCCCCTAGCACTAATTGCGCCGGCACCATCAGCGGGACGGCTCTTAGCCGCACCGGTTGGGTAGCCAGCACGAACGCACCGTCATCCAGTGCGGATGCGCCCGCCAACGCCCTCGATGGCAACCTGGCCACGCGCTTCAGCACAGACGAGCCCCAGACCGCCGGTCTCCAGTTCGAGGTGGACATGGGCTCGCAGCAGAGCTTCAACGAGCTCGTGATGGAGGTGCCCAACTCGCCGACTGACTACGCCCGGCAATTCTCGGTACAGGTCTCCAACGATGGGGTCACCTGGCACCACGTGGCCACGTGCACCGGCACCGGGACGACCGAGGTGGTCAGCTTCGCCACCCGGACCGCTCAGTATGTGCGGGTCGTCTTGACGGCCGGCACCACCTACTGGTGGTCGATCGACGAGTTCTACCTTTACAACAGCTAGTTATCTTCCAAGCCCCTGCATAACCGAGCCCCCGAACAGCTGGCCCCCCGAACGGGGAGCCAGCCCGGGGGCTCGCTGGCTTTGCCTCGCACTTGTGGCTCCAGGGGGGAGGGGCTCCGGCAACCTGAGGACGAGTTCGCCTAAAAAGGTCGAAATTCGACCCCAGGCTGCCGGCCCTTCCGGTGGTCCCAAAGCGTTAACCTTCGGGCCAACCGGCCAGATTTAGGACCGGTGGCGGCGTTTTTGGTTGACCTGACCGAAACTCCCGGCTAGACGAAGAGGGGCTCTACTCCTCGCCGGCTCAGCATTTGTTGCATTTCCTCATCTGAGGGACGAG
>JASHVH010000398.1 GCA_030039575.1 Acidimicrobiales bacterium
GCCGTCGGCGCGGCTGCCGGGGGCGTGGCGGGCGGGGGAGCCGCAGCGGGCGCCGCGCCTTCTGGGTCGGCGCTTGCCGCGGCGGCTGCGCCGATCGCTAACGGCTCCAGTGCGAACGGCTCCAGTGCGAACGGCTCCAGTGCGAACGGCTCCAGTGCGAACGGCATGCGCGCCGCCGCTCAGGGCCTTGGCCAGGCGGCGGGCGGCGTCTCGAAGCACGCCGAGGACGCCATAGCAGGGGAAGGGCACGAAATTGGCTGAGGTGACAACGGCAAAAGAGGCCGTTACCTACGGGAACTGGCGGAGACCGCAGTCGCCCGGCGTGGCCGGCTTGGGGCTCCTTGGAACCGGCATCCTGCTCGTCGGCATGCTCGCCGTCATTGTCCTCCTAGCGGTCTCCGTGGTCGCTGCGGTGGTAGGCGTCGCCGTGCTGGCCATCGTCCTTGCCCCCCTCGTCTATCGGGACCGCCACGGGCGCAACGGCGTCCAAAAGCTGACCGCCCGCCTCGCGTGGTCCGCGGGCGGGCCGAGGGGTTGGCGCACCTACCGTTCGGGCCCGCTCGGGCGTTCCCCCACCTGGCGCTTCGGGCTCCCCGGCCTGGCCGCGGCGATGACCACGACCGACGCCCTGGACGCCTGGAACCGGCCCTTTGTGCTGCTGCACCACCGCGCCACCGCGCACGTCTCAACAGTTATAGAGACCGCCCCAGACGGCAACGCGTTGGTCGACCAGGACACCGTCGACCAGTGGGTGGCGCACTGGGGGGCGTGGCTCACTTCCCTTGGCCAAGAAACGGGCCTGGTCGCCGCGTCGGTGACCGTAGAAACGGCGCCCGACCTGGGCACGAGGTTGGAACGCGAGGTCGAGTCGCACCTGGACGCCAGGGCTCCGGCTCTGGCGCAAAAGGTCATGCGGGAGATAGTGCAGACCTACCCGGCCGGGTCGGCCTCCATCTCCTGCCGCATCGCTCTCACCTGGAGCCGCTACGGCGCATTCGGGGGGCCGAAAAGGAGCCTGCGGGAGATGGCCATCGAGGTCGGCAACCGCCTGCCCGGCCTGACGGCGCCGTTGGCGGCGGCCGGCGCCGGCGCCGCCGAGCCCATGACCTCCGCCAGCCTCGCCGCCGCCGTGCGCCTGGCCTATGACCCCTCCGTGCACGCCCTGGTCGAAGAGCTCGGGGCCGGAGGGGCGAACATCGACTGGGCCGACGCGGGGCCGGCCGCTCACGAGGAGGCGGCCGACCACCTTTGGCACGACGGCGCCACTTCGGTCACCTGGGCCATGTCGCAGGCCCCGAGGGGCGTCGTTTACTCCTCGGTGCTGGCCAAGCTCCTCGCTCCCCACCCCGACATCACGCGGAAGCGCGTCAGCCTCCTGTACCGCCCCCACGACTCCGCCCGCGCTGCCGAGCTGGTCGAGAAAGACCGACGCGACGCCCTTTTCAACGCCAGCGGGGGTCGCCGTCGCGTGGTCTCGGCCCGGAGCAGCCACTCGGTCCAGGCCGCCGAACAAGCGGCCCAGGAGGAGGCGAGGGGGGCAGGGCTGGTGCGTTTCGGGATGCTTGTCACAGCGACGGTCATGGGCGAGGCCGATGCCAGCCGCCTTCGCCAGGTAGAAGCCGTGGTAGACAGCTTGGCCACGTCCTCCAGGGTCGTGCTGCGACGGGCTTGGGGGAGCCAGTCGGCCGCCTTCCTGGCCGCCCTCCCGCTTGGTCTGGTGCTTCCGGCCCACCTCCGGGTGCCAACGGGTCTCAGGGAGGCGATGTGACCCTCACAGACGAGCGCGCAACGGACAGGGCCTACCGCGGCACCACCGCCCTGCCTCTTCAGCCCGCTCCTCCTGGAGAGCCCTTGCGTGAAGCCCGGGGTGGGCGAAAGTGGGCCCGGCAGGTGGGGCCAGGGCCGCGGGGCTGGGCACTGAGAGGCGGCGGCCCGTGCTCGTACGTCGAGGCCCCGCCCGAGTGGCGGGGCACGACGGTACAGGTCTGCGGGCTGTGGCCTTTCATCGCCGGCTCGGGGAGCCCGATGGTAGGCGTGCCGATCGGCCGGCACCTGTTCACTCACGCCACCGTCTGCAGCGACCCGGTGAGCTGGTTCGCCCGGGCCAAATTGATCAGTAACCCCGGTGTGATGGTCCTGGGGCTCACCGGCCGGGGAAAGTCCTCGCTAGTGCGCCGGATGGCGACCGGGTTAGCCGCCTATGGGGTCCTCCCGGTCGTCTTCGGCGATACCAAGCCCGACTACGTGGACCTGATAAGGGCCTTGGGCGGGTCGGTCGTCCGGCTCGGCCGCGGCGAGGGGAAGCTCAACGTGCTCGACCCCGGCGCCGCGACCGCGGCCGCAGCCAAGCTCCCTGGCCGGGCCAAGGAAAAACTCCTGGCCGACGCGGCCGGCCGGCGCCTCAACGTCGTCTCCGGCCTCATCGAGCTGAACCGGGGGCGGCCCGTCGGCGACGTAGAGAGCCTGGTCCTGGACACGGCGATGCGCGTCCTCGACCAACGGACGGCACCCGGGGAGGCCACGCTCTGGCACCTGGTGAAGCTCCTGGACGAAGGCTCGCCCGAGCTCGAAGACGTCACCTTGTCGAGGGGCGACGAGGTCGCCTATCGCCGGGCCGTCGACCCTTTGCTGGGCTCGGTCATGGCGTTGACGCGGGGCGCCCTCGGCGAGACTTTCTCCGGGCGAACGACCGTCCAGCTCGACCTCTCCCGCCCCCTGTGTGTCGACATATCGGGCATTCCCGAGACCGACATGAAGCTCCAGGCCGCCGTACTGCTCGCCTGCTGGGCCGAGGGCTTCGCCGGCATCGAGGCCGCCCAGGCTCT
>JASHVH010000399.1 GCA_030039575.1 Acidimicrobiales bacterium
GGCGCCGGCCTCCGGCGTGACCGCCACCGCGCCCCGGAGCGCCTCCCTGGCCCGGCCCAGACGAGCGGCGTCGTCAGTGTGCAGGTCCAAGATCGGCTCCCCCTCTTCGACGGGCTCCCCCGGTTTAACGAGGCAACGCACGCCGGCGCTGGCGCTGACGGGGTCCTCCTTCCGGGCACGGCCGGCGCCGAGGCGCCAGGCCGCCACGCCGACCGCCCGGGCGTCCAGGCGACCAAGGAAGCCTCCCCGGTCCGCCACGACCGGCTCCACCACCGGCGCCACCGGGAGCCGGGCGTCGGGGTCGCCACCCTGGGCATGGACCATCGCTCTCCAAACGGCCAGAGCCGAACCGTCCTCCAGCGCCGCCAGCGGGTCGCCGCTGAGGCCGGCCAGTTCGAGCATCACGTTGGCCAGGGCCACGGTGACTTCGACGAGGTCGGCCGGCCCCCGCCCCTCCAGGGTGTCGACCGCCTCGGCCACCTCCAGCGCGTTGCCGACGGACCGGCCGATCGGGACGTCCATGGCGGTCAACAGGGCGGCCACGTTCATCTTGCGGTCCTTGCCGATCTCCACCATGGCCCTCGCCAGTTCGGCCGCCCGGCCCCGTTGGGCCATGAACGCTCCCGAGCCCACCTTGACATCGAGGACTAAGGCCGAGGTCCCCTCGGCGATCTTTTTCGACATGATCGATGAGGCGATGAGCGGCACCGACTCCACGGTGGCGGTGACGTCCCGCAAGGCGTAGAGCTGGCGGTCGGCCGGGGCCAGCGACGCGCCGGCGGCACAGATCACGCAACCCATCTTCTCGAGCTGGGACAGCACCTCGTCAGTGGTCAGGTCGGAGCGCCACCCCGGAATGGCCTCGAGCTTGTCGAGCGTCCCGCCGGTGTGGCCGAGCCCGCGGCCCGACAGCTGAGGCACCGCCGCTCCCAACGCAGCCAGCAGCGGGACGAGCACGAGAGAAACCTTGTCGCCCACACCGCCTGTCGAGTGCTTGTCAACCGTGGGGCGGGACAGCCCCGAAAGATCCATGACCTCCCCGGAGGCAACGATGGCACCCGTAAGGCTCGAGGTCTCGCGGGCAGACATACCTTTCAGGTAGACGGCCATCAACCAGGAGGCGACCTGTTCGTCGGGGACCGTCCCGGAGACGTACGCGTCGATGAGCCATTTGATTTCCTCGTCCGAGAGCTCCGCGCCGTCTCGTTTGGCCCGGACCAGGTCGACGGCGTCAAAGCGGCCTGGGTCAAAGTGGGCTACGTCAAAGTGGTCCGGGGGGCCGGCCGCCAGCGTCACCGGTCAGCGCCCGGCGGGCCCGTCTGGCCCGCCTGCTCCGGCTCCTCCGGCCGGCGGGCCTGGTCCGGCTCCTCCGGCTCCTCCGGCCGGCCCCCGGGGTCTTGGCCCCGGCGGGAGACCAGCTCGGCGTCGTCAAAGGCGCCTGGGAGGAGGTCCCCAAGCCGTTGCGGCGGCGCACCGGGGCCGCCGTCGAGGAGCATCCCCGGGCCCCCATGCTCCATCAGTACCTGCCGGCAGCGCCCGCACGGCGTGAGCGGCCGCCCGTCGCCGGCGGTAACGCTGACCGCCACGAGGCGGGTGCAACCGCTGGCCACGAGGGTCGTTACCAGCCCACACTCGGCGCACAGAGTGAGGCCGAACGACGCGTTCTCGACGTTGCAACCGGTGACCAGGTGGCCCTCTGCGCACAGCCCGGCCGCTCCCACCCGTAGCCCGGAGTACGGGGCGTAGGCGCGAGCGGCGACCTCGTCCGCCGCCCGGCGGAGCCTGGCCCAATCAAAGTTGGCCCCATCAAAGTTGGCCCCATCAAGGTTGGCCCCATCAAAGTCGGCCCGGTCGCCGCGCTCCTCCGCCGGCATCGAGCTTCCCCCAGGCGGCACGCTTTGGACACTACACTCCCCTTGGCGTGACGCCGCCGGTCCCGCCGCCCGTGGTGGTCGTGGTCGGGGACGTCATGGTCGACGTCGTGGTGCGCCCGCTCGGCCCCTTCAACCGGGGCAGCGACACCGCCTCCCGAACCGTTGTGGCGCCGGGCGGGTCGGCTACCAACCAGGCCGCCGCCTTCGCCGCCGCCGGGGCCGACGTCCATCTGGTCGCGGTCGTCGGCGATGACGAGTTAGGGCGCGCCGCTGGCCGTGCCTTGGCGTCGACGGGGGTCCAACCTCACCTGGAAGTGCGCCCGGGAGAACGGACCGGCGTCGTCGTGGCCCTCGTAGACCCCGCGGGTGAGCGTTCCATGCTGACCGACCGGGGCGCCAACCTCCACCTGAGTAAAGAGGCTCTGGTGCGTGAGCTGTTCGCGGTGGGAAGGCACCTCCATCTCTCGGGCTACGAGCTGCTCGACGAAGCGACCCGTCCGGCCGGGCTGGCGGCGCTCGAGGCTGCCGTGGCGGCGGGCATGACCCGTTCCGTCGACCCCTCCTCGGCCGGGCCGCTGGCGTCCGTTGGCGCGGCCTTGTTCCTCGGCTGGACCAAGGGCCTCGATTGGTGCTGTGCCAACCTCGAGGAGGGGCGCGTCCTTACTGGGCAACGGCAACCAGAAGACGTGATAGCCGGCTTGCGGCGTTACTACCGCGAGGTAGCCCTCACCCTTGGAGCAGACGGTGCCATGTTCTCGGGGGCGGGGGGCGACGTCCTGCACTGCCCGGCCGGCCGCGTCGCCGTCGAAGACACGACCGGAGCGGGCGACGCGTTCACGGGGACCTTCCTCGCTCGACGGCTATGGGGCGACGCGCCCGAGGAGGCGCTGCGCGCGGGCCTGGCCGCTGCCGCCCGGGTGGTAGCAACCGCCGGCGCCCGGACGTGGCGCTGAAGTCACCGACAGAGCGTCAACGGCGACTGCTACTCCCTCGAATACGGCTTGCCGTCCGCTGCGGGGGGCCGTACGCGGCCGACGAGGCCCGAGACGACGGCGATCGTGATCACGTACGGCGCCATTGACAAGAACGGTGCGGGTATCCCGACGTTCAGCACCCCCAGCACACTTTGCAGAGACTCAGCAAAGCCGAAGAGCAGCGCCGCTCCGAGAGCGCCATAGGGGCGCCAGCGCCCGAAGATCATCGCCGCCAGAGCGACGAAGCCGAGCCCTGAAGTCATGTCGGTGGTGAACTCACCGATGGAGCCGATCGTGAAGTAGGCACCGCCGATGCCGGCAAGGGCGCCGCCGATGATCACGTTGGAATACCGGGTCCGGATCACGTTGAGCCCCACCGTCTCGGCCGCCCGCGGGTGCTCGCCGACCGAGCGAATGCGGAGGCCCCAGCGGGTCCTGAACAGGGCGATGTTGACGGTGACTAGGAGGATGGCGGCAAGGTAGATGAAGAAGTTCTGGTCGAAGAGGACGGGGCCGACGATCGGGATTTTCGATAGCAACGGGACCGCCCAGTTGGAAAAGGTGATGCCGGTGTTGAGGGTGGCCTGGTTGGGCGTGAGCACCTCGTACAGGAGGTAGTTGGTGAGGCCCAGCGCAAAGGCGTCTATCACCACGCCGATGATGATCTGGTCGGCGCCGTAGCGCA
>JASHVH010000029.1 GCA_030039575.1 Acidimicrobiales bacterium
GGCATCGGCATGGGACTGGTGCTGGACGGGCAACTCCATAAAGGGGTACACGGCGGCGCCGGGGAGATCGGGTTCCTCCCTTTGAACGGCGACGGCCCGCTCGACGTTTCTGATGCTCGCCGGCGGGGCCCTATGGAGGCGGCGGCGTCGGCCGCCGGAGTGGTCAGGACGGCGCGCCTCAACGGGATGCGCGGGCGGCTTTCGGCACAGCGCGTGTTCGAGGCCGCCGCGGAAGGGGACAAGGTGGCGGCGACGGTCGTGGCCAAGGAAGCCGGCCTGGTAGCCAGAGCGATCGCCTCGGTCGTCCTAGTCGCCGACCCCGAACTGGTGGTGCTGGGCGGAGGGATCGGGAGCGCGCCCGGCTTTGCCGAGGCAGTGGCCGCCGACCTGCACAAGCTCGTGCCGACCGTCCCGGACCTACGGGTGAGCGCTTTGGGCGGCGAAGCCGTCGTTGAGGGTGGGCTCCGCCTTGGGATAGACATGGCTTGGCGGCGGGTGCTCAACCGGGCCTAACCGGCTTCTCCTGCTTCTCCGGCGCCGCTCCTCGCTAGTGCTCAGCACTGGCGTCATCGCTGCTTTCTTCGTGCAGGGGGACCTGTACCCTCCCGATCACGACGTCGGTCCGGGCGCGCAGCGCCCGTTCGAGCACCACGTCGATGTGGTTGTGGAGGAACAGGTAGCGGGTGCGCTCGGGGACAGCCACGGGGATGAGGACCATGATCTGTTCTTCCTGGCGCTGGCGGAGGTCGTCGATAAAATCCACGATTGGCATGACGACGGACGCGTACTCGGTCCGTAACACGCGCAGCGGTACGCCGGGGCCCCATTTGATCCAGTCCGCCTCCAGGCGGCGGGCGCGGTCCGCTTCCGGAGTGCTGCTGGCCCCGCCTCCGTCCGGGCCGCCTCCGTCCGGGCCGCCTCCGTCAGCGCCACCTCCGTCAGGGCCGGCTCCCTCCGTGCCGCCGCCGTCAGGGCCACCGGGGTCTCTGCCGGCCGCACCCATACCACTGGCACCTTGGCTATCGGGAGCCTCGGTCCCGTCGGGCGCCGCTCCGTCACCGCCCTTCCCGCCGGCGTGCCGGCCAGTGGTGGTGCCGCTGCCGGCCTCGTCAGCCGCCGCGCCCGCGTCCTCCATGACCACGCTGACGGCAACCACCTGACGGCTTATGCCGAGCGCCTCGGAGATGGCCTGTTCGGCCAGGCGGGAAACCCCGGAGACGGGAACGACGACGATAGTCGGTTTGGCCGCCGGCCGGGGCAGGGCCTCCCCGATCTCGAGCGCTTTGGCAGCCCGTTGGTAATAGGCGTGGACCCGGGTGAACAAGAACATGAACAGGGGCACCGCCAACACGACGACCCAAGCTCCCTCGGTGAACTTGGTGACGAGGAAGATGATCGTCGCCGCCGCCGTTGCCAGCGCTCCGGTGGCGTTGACCACCGCACGCTTGCGCCAATGCCGGGGGCGCAACCGGCGCCAATGGACTACGAGGCCGGACTGCGACAACGTAAAGCCGGTGAACACACCGATAGCGAACAGCGGTATGAGCCGTTCAGTGTCGCCGTTGACTGCGATCAGCAGGGCCCCGGACATCACGGTCAGCGCCCATATCCCGTTGGCGAACACCTGGCGGTCGTCACGCAACGAGAAAATGTGGGGCAGGAAATTGTCGCGGGCCAGGAGGCTGGACAGCACCGGAAGGCCGCCGAAGGAGGTATTGGCGGCAAGGGCCAGGACTATCGTGATCGTGAGCGAGACCAGGTAATAGGCCCAGTGCCGGCCCACCGCGTAGGCCATTATCTGGCTGAGGACCGTCTGGCCCGAGCGGGGGCCGACGTGCCAGCGACGAGCCAGGACGGCCAAGCCAATGAGCATCACGGCCAGGATGATGCCGAGGAGGGCCTCGGTGCGCTTGGCCAGGATGACGCGGGGCTGCTTGAAGAGGGGCACCCCGTTGGCGATCGCCTCCACGCCAGTGAGTGCAGAGCAGCCAGCAGAAAACGCCTTCAACACGAGCAGCACGCCAACGGCCTCGAGGTTCTGCGTGGGCATTAGCGAGTGCCCGGGCTGAGGGACGTTCAGGGCCAGGGGATGAACGAGGCCGACGGCGATGATGGCCAACAGCCCGACGATGAACACGATGGTGGGCAATAAGAAGGCGCGAGCGGCCTCGCCGAGGCCGCGCAAATTAAAAAACGTTACGACGGCAAGGATGCCGAGGCACATCGGCACGGTGGCCGAAGACAGCCCCGGGAAGGCCGACGTCAGTGAGCCGACGCCGGCCGCGATCGACACGGCGACGGTAAGGGTGTAATCGACCACTAACGCTGCGCCTGCTACCAGGCTGGCCCGTTGTCCGAGGTTGGCCCGGGAAACGGCATAGGCCCCACCGCCACCGGGGTAAGCGTCGATGACCTGGCGGTACGAGAAGACGAGGATAGTGAGAAGGGCGACGATGGCCAGGGTTATAGGAAGCACCAGGCCGAGTGCGCTGGCCCCCGCCGCCGCCAACACGACGATGATGGCTTCCGGACCGTACGCCACCGACGTGAGCGCGTCCAGAGAGAGCGCTGACAGCCCCTCGACCGGGTTGATCTGCTCCTTCGACACGTCCCGGGCCCGCAATGGCGGCCCGAGAAGAACCCGCCGGACCGAGGTAGCGACTGTCGTTTTGGGCCGCTCCTCTACCACGCCCTCAACAGTAGGGAACTGTTGGGTGTGGCGACACCCGGACGCGGACAAGGGCTCCTGGAGGAGCCCTTGTCTACTTGGGTGCTCGGGTTATGTGCTCAGAGTGGCTTGGTCAGGCTGCGACCCGGTCCGTCGGGCGCCCAACTTCCCCGGCCCGGCGCTCGCCGGCGGGTGCCAGCCAGTGCAGCTGGCCAAGATCGTGCGCCGCCCGCCAGGTCTCCACCTCGTGCAGTGTCAGGCCGGCCAAAGCAATTCCCACAAAGCCGAGGCCAAAGGCGAAAACCAGCCACACCAGAGTGCCACCACTAAAAGCTCCCGCAGCAAACACAATGAGAGTGGCGGCAGTTACCGCCATCGTTGCGTCAAGGCCGCGTTGAGCGGCTCCCCGCTGCAGGTCCAGTTGCGCAATAATCGATATCACCAAGACGGCGATCCCCACGCCAAAGCCCGTCCAGCCAACAACGTTGGATCCAAGCATTTGGCTCAATACCACCAGGGTGCCGCCTAGAAGAGCTATGAGAACGTTCGTAAAATAACGCGTGCTCACTGAAATTACCTCCTCGTCCGACTGTGCCCGCGAAAGAACAAGCCGGTAAAGAGACAAACAGGCGACGAGTCCTTGGAGCGCTTATCGGCCCGCAGGCCAGGCTCACACCGTACCCGCCGCCTCCTTCCCACTTTCTCCTGCCTGCTCAATTTCAGGCGCACTTACCATTACTTAAGCTTTGCAACGCAACCCGCCTCGTTTATGTTCCCGGGACTATGTCCCGGCGTTGCGCCAGCGCCGCCCGAGCCAGAAGGCGCCCGCCAGTCCGAGGAGACCAACCGCCGCAAGCTCCGGGTACCAGCGGAACCCGATGTACCGGAAAACCACCTGGTGTTCCCCCGCGCTGAGCGGGACGCCGACGAGAGCCGGCGCCAGCATCTCGGTCCGCACGGGCCGGCCATCCACCCAGGCGTGCCAGCCAGGGTCGTACGAGACCGAGAACAACAGCGTGCCAGGCTTGTTCATCGTGACTTCGGTGCTCAAGGAGCCCTCGGAAAGGTCGGCTTCGGTGCGGTCGACCGTTCCTGCCGGCGGAAGGCCGCTGGAGATGTCTGCCCGAGGGAGGGAGGGAGCGGGCGGGTTGGGGAGCCCGGGCCATTTGACTGACCAGTCCTCGTTGGCCCCCAGCTCGTACAAGAGGGGGAAGGAGCTACTGCCTACGTCTGCCCGGTCAGCCGACAGGGTACCCGTGACCTCGACCGGGTCGACATAACCGTTGGACCTGATCTCCCAGAGCGTATAAGGGCCGTCGACCATCACGCGCTCCGCCGGGACGAGGGAGCCAGAGCCGGTGGGCAGGAGGATGTAGCGGATCCCGAACAGTGCGTAATCTGCCGGGTTGTCCTCGTCGAAATTCGTCTGGGGGTCCAACATTAGGGACAACGTCGGTACCAAATACGTGACCTCGTCGACGTCCTCGTTTTCGAGGTACTTGTACACGGGCACCAGGCCAACTGTGAAGCTCTGGCCCCAGTTGTCGGACAGGCCGGCGTACGTCCGTCCGCCTCCATGTCCCTTTATGTACGCAATGAGTGGGGCGATCATCGCGCCCTGGGTTTTGTCACCGCTGCGCTGCATCTGGATAGCGGCGGCGTCACGGTTGTCGTAGCTGGCTATTTGAGCGACGGCCGGCGACAGCCAGGCAACGGCGCCGACGGCTATACAGCCGACGGCCAGGA
>JASHVH010000400.1 GCA_030039575.1 Acidimicrobiales bacterium
GAGCAGTGTCGATGGCCTCGTCGAGCAGGGCCGGTGGGGTGTCGGCGGCCATATCGACCAGGGTGCGCAGCGGGTTGGTGGTGGGGACGCCGCGTCGGGTCGAAATGCAGCGTTCGGACAGGTCGCGGCTGCGGTGCACAACGAGGGCCAGGGAGTTGAAAACGTTGGCTGGCTCGCTGGCCCTCGGGCGGCGGCCCGTGGGCGAGTGAGCTACCGACCGCTCACAATGGGCGACGGAAACGACCACCGGGCTGGGCTCGTTCTTGATGAGCTGCCACAACCAGGCCGCCGAGGCGTGCGACGCTACGCCCTTCGTCGCCAAACAGGCGGCGAGGAGGCGCCGGGTGGGGTCGTTGGGCCAACTGGCCACGGCGTACAGCCCCGGCCCCGCACTTATCCAACGTCCCTGCACCAGGGCTGCCCGAACCTGGCCGGGTGTAACTCCCTGCCTCAGTAGCTGGGCCCGTGTGGCGAGGCCGAGTTGGTGGTTGAACACGGCCCGCTCCGCCTTGAGGACCTTCGCGGGGCTTCGAAGCTTCTCCGATGACATGCTTTATAGTATTTCATATCCTTATATGGCTATCCAAGTTCAGGCCGCTGGCGTCCGGGGGCGCTTCACGGCCGGCTTCGCTCGACCGATGGCGAACTGGGAACGAATAGGTGCTCGAGACAGCAGTTTTCGTTCCCAGATCGCGGTTTGACGGGTTTGCCGACACCTAATGAGCAAAGCGCGGTCCCGGTCTGGCTCGCGGCCCCGGGGGCGCTACCGGGGGAGCAGGCCGATGGCCGAGCGGGCCCTTTCGTAGGTCCGGCTCGCAATGTCGCTCGCCCGGCTGGCCCCGTCCGCCAGGATGGCCTGGACAGAACCGGGGTCCTGCGCGTACTCGCGGTACCGCTCCTGGAGAGGCCGCAGCATCTCGATCACCGCGTCTGCCGCGTCCGCCTTGAGCTTGCCGTAGTTCTCATAGCCGGCGGCGATCTCCTCCGGCTTACCGCCCCGCAGCGCCGCCAGGATCTCGAGCAGGTTGGACACCCCGGGCTTCTCGTCCGGGTCCCAACGGACCGCTCCGGGGCCCGGGGGGTCGAGGTCGGTGACCGCCCGCTTGACCTTTCGTTCGATGACGTCGGGGTCGTCGAGAAGGTAGATGATGCCGGCGTCCGATCCTGACGACTTCGACATCTTGCGCAACGGGTCCTGCAGGTCCATTATCCGGGCCCCACCGCCGGCCGGAGCGATGACCGCGTTCGGGATGGTGAAGGTGTCGCCGTAGCGGGTGTTCCAGCGCTGGGCCAGGTCACGCGTGAGCTCCAGGTGCTGGCGCTGGTCATCGCCGACCGGGACGAGGTCGGTGTCATAGAGGAGGATGTCTGCGGCCATCAGCACCGGGTATGCGAACAGGCCCACTCTCGCCGACTCCTCGCCGCCCTTGGCCGCCTTGTCCTTCCACTGGGTCATCCTGTTCAGTTCGCCCATGCTGGCGGTGCACTCGAGCAGCCAGGTCAGTTCGGCGTGCTGGTGGACGTGGCTTTGGACGAACAGGATGCAGCGGGACGGGTCGAGGCCGGCGGCTAACAAGAGGCTGGCCGTGGTGAGCGTGGCCTTCGAGAGCTCTTCCGGGTCGCCAGGGATCGTGAGGGCGTGCAGGTCGACTACGCAGTAGAGCGCGTCGTAGCGGTCCTGGAAATCAACCCACCAGCGCAGTGCCCCGAGGTAGTTGCCCAGGTGAGAGGTGCCCGTCGGCTGTATCCCCGAGAACACGGACTTGGTGGCGTTTCTTGTTCCCACGACAAGGCAGGGTACCCGCCCGGCCGGCGGCCTGACCCGTCATTAACCGGCCGGGCGCGGGATGCCAGATGAGCGTCGGTACGACTGGATGGCGTGCGCCGGCTGAGAAGCACCCGGTGGGCGCAGTGGGAGGGGCTCGGGGACCACCACCGTACGCTCCACAGGTGGGGGGGCGACAACCCGCCTGGCCGGGGGCGAGCTGCCGCCGTCGTCAGAGCCGCCAGAGCCGCCCGAGCCGCCAGAGCCACCAGCGCCACCAGGCCCCCCGGAGCCCTCGGAACGGCCATCAGCCTCAGCAGGCGCCTCCTCCGCGAAGGCCTCGGCTGCCCCGCCCCCTACTTCCTCGGGGGCCGGGGCCTCACCTCGGCCCGCCATCTCTGCCGCCGGCACCTCCCCGGCCCCGGCGCCGGCCTCCGCCGGCACTTCGCCCCCCACCTGTCCGCCAGCCTCCGCACGGGCGGCATCAACGTAGCCTTCAGCCGCCTCAGTCCGCCCCGCCCCGCCTACCGCATCAGCACCCACCGGGCGCCAGGTTGTCTCGATCACGCTCGACAAGCCCGTCGCCGGCCTGCTTTCCTGTGCGGGCTGGGCGGGCGTTGACATGGTCGACATGAAGGCGCTCACATCGGCGGCACCGCCGTTCCCGGGCTCTTCGCCCACCTCGTCGCCCATAGCGTCGCCCATCCCGTCCTCGCCCTCCTCCAGGCCCTCTTCTCCCGCCTCCAGCGCCCCCCTCACGGCGGCCGGGCGTAGCGCCGGCCGGGCCCCGGTCAGTTCCGAGATACCCCAGACCACATAAGGCGTTTTCGGCCAGCCGGCCGACCCTTCAATAGCCCGCAGCGACTCGGCGAGAGCCGCCGCCGAGCGGGGACGGCGGGCCGGTTCCTTCGCCAGTGCGGCCTCGATAAGGTCTGCCAGGGCGATGGGCATGGAGCCCAGCGGGGGGCGCGGCGGGGGGTCCCGCAAAAGGCGGAGGATGACGGACGCCGGCGCCTCGCCCGGGAACGTTACGAACGGCCCCCGGCCGAGCAGCAACTGGTACATCGAGGACGCCAGCCCGTACACATCGGCCGCCGGGGACAGGGCTACGTCCTCGAACGCCTCGGGGGCCACGTGCAGCGTGGTCTCGCCGGCCAGGCTCTCGGTGGGCTCGGCGGCCGGCTGGAGGGCGGCCAGGCCGAAGTCCCCTAACAGCGGCTCTCCGACCGCGGAGACGAGGATGTTCTGAGGCTTCACGTCCCCGTGGACCAACCCCGCCTTATGGGCCGTCTCGAGGGCGCCCGCCACCTTTATGGCCAGCGGCAACACCGTGGCCGGCGGCAGGGGCCCGCTCCTGGCCAGGCGCTGGGCCAGGGACTCACGGCACAACTCGGTGACCAGGACGGGCAGGCCCTCGGGCGTGAAGAAGGTGCGGTACAGGGTGACGACGTTCGGGTGCTTGCCGAGCAGGGAGAGCGTCTCGAGGTGTTCGTTCAGCGGTTCCAGAGAAGTCTGTGTGGCATCCTCCAGGCGCAGGACCTTGAGTGCCACCGGCCTGGACGTGCCCAGTTCGCTGGCCCGGTACACGGTGGCGAAGGGGCCACTGGCGATGGCGACCACGCCGGCGTAGCCGGGGAAGGAAGCTTGGTGCGCGACCGGACGGCGTTCCTTGCGGAGCTTCACCGCTGGCCGCCCGAGTCGTCCGTCAGCGACGGGTACGGGTTCTTTTGGCTGGGCCGAGCCGGGGCGTTCCCCACCCGCAGCAGCGCCTGCGTGGCCGCCTCGAAGCCGACCGTACGCCGCATGGCCTTGTACAGCTGGCGCTGCGAGTCCCAGGCCGAGCGCGCCCGAGAGTCCTCGAGCGGCCAGGCAGTGCTGTAGAGGGCCTGGTCGGCGGCGGAGCCTATAAAGCGGGCCGGCGGCCCAAAGGCGTCCCCGAACCGTCCGGCTACCTGGTCGGCCACCTCGTTGCTCGTGGCCGACGGGCTCACGTCGAGCCCAAGGCGCGAAAGGCCGTCGAGGAGCTCCAACCAGGCCCCGGCCGCCAGCAAGGACGGGTCGGCCGGCTGGTGCCGAGCCACCCGGCGCAACCGCCGGCGCACCGCCGGCACGAGCAGGGCGCCCACCAGGATCGCCAGTATCACAGCCCCGGGGAGGCCAACGCCCAGCACCAGGGCCCAGTTCACGTGGACCGGCCGGCTGTGGGGGGCCTTCGAGGGGTTGGCGATCGCATGAGCCGAGCGGTTGTTCGGGAGCGCGGTCGCCTGCTTGGACGGCACCGGCGGCGTGGCCCGGACCTGCTCAGGGGGGGGCGATGGGGCGGTGGTAGTCCCTATCGGGGTGGGGTCGACCGTGACCCATCCCAGCCCCTCGACCGGGATCTCCACCCAGGCCCAGGCGTCCCGGTTGGTCAATTTGTAGTCGCCGGCTGGAAGCGTTTTGAGCGAGCTGGCGGCCGGGGCCCGGAACCCCGTGACCACCCGGGCGGGGACGCCGAGGTAGCGGGCCACCACCGCATAAAACGTGGCGAACTGTTCGGGGGTGGCCGCCCGGTCAACGGTGACTGCGTTCATTACCTGGGCCAGCGAAGTGCCGGCGAGGGCGGCCGCGTTCACTTCTTTACCGGTGGTGGTGGGAGGGCTTACCCGTCGCTCGTGGTCGCGCAGGTCGGCGGCCAGGGTCTGCAGGAAGGCAAGCGACGGCGTCGCCCCCCGGCCCGTCAAGGTGGACGAGAAGCGCACCCCGACCTCAACGTCCTTGTCTGAACCGGCAGGCAGCGTCGTGTAAGCAGGGGAGTCGCCCCCCGGTACGCCCGAGCCCGAGGCGATGGCCATGGCCGGGCTGATCTGGGAAAGGGTGCCAGGCGGCACCTGCGACATGACCGCATAGGTGGCCGGCAGAGTGGGCGACGCCGCCAGCATCCCCGTCGTCGCGTCGGCATCTACGGCCAGCCCGCTCACCTGCACCGGGCGGTCTTGCGCCGGCAAGAACGGCAGCCCGAACGAGCGCAAAAGCGTGAACCGCTGGACCACGTCCTCCCCGGTCACGTTGGCGGCGGGCCCGGAGGTCGGGACACGCCCCCCGGTGGGCTGGAAAGTGGTCGAGAAACTCCAGGAGTCCCCGTTGTAGTTGTCAAGCTCGGCCACCGGCAAGTAGCCGCTCCACGGTTGGGACACGTTGACGACGAACAGCGTCGTTGGTGGGGCCGTCGGGTCGGAATTGCGCACTGATGCGAGCGCATCGACCGGGTCGACTACGACGGACGAGTTGACCGGCGTGGCCCGCGACACGGTCTTAGGCTTCCCCGCGAAGGACAGGGCGCCCGGGACGGCGAGGGTCAGGGCGGCAGCCAAAAGGACGGCCATAGCGGCACCGGCGGCCGCCCACCCGACCGAGGCGGAGTGGCGTGATTGAGAGCCTTCCCCCCGGGCCTCGACCAGTGCTCGCTGTCGTTCCAGGATGGCGTGGCGGGCCAGCGCCCAAAGCATCAGCTCACCCAGCAGCGCGGCGGCCTCGGCCACGCTGTTGCCGGCGGGGGCGGAGGTGGTGAACACGAAAGCGAAGACGAAACACAGCACCGGCACGAGGGCGGCGGTGGCGCTGGGCCGCACGCAGCGGACGGAGAGCTCGGCGGCGATGGCCCCGGCCAGCCAGGTCACCACGACCGGGGCGGTCAGAAGGTAGGCCGGGCCGCTCAGGGGGAGCGTCTCGGTCAACAACTGGGCCGGGACGTGGACAAGCCCGTCCCAGACGGCACTGAAGTCGAAGCCGTTGGTAAACCCGAGCATTACGACCAGGCCGGCAAAGGAGCCCGCGTAGGAAAGCAGCGCCGGCAACCGCAAGGCCCGGGAAAGAGCACCGGAGATGGCCACCGGCAGGACGGCCGCCAGGGCCATGATCAAGGGCGCCCGGGCCACCTGGTAGGCCCGCAGCCACGGGGTGGCGGCGATGAACGTGGCCACCGCCAGAGCCGCCAGCAGGCAGACGACCAGGAGCCCCGTCCCCTGCGCCACGAAGGCGTCGCCCACGTCCTCGGGTTGGGCGCTAGGGAAACGGGCCGCGGCTCGAGCCGACCAATCTTCCGTCGCGATTGCGGCCTCGTCGCGCCGGGCCAAGACGCGGCTGCCGGAACCCCAGTTGCTCGTGCTCACTTGGCCACCTGGGCTTCCCACGCCTGCGCCATTTCGTCGGCGTTGGTAGCCACGAGGATCGTGAGCCCCGGGTACAGCGGGGCGGGGGTAGGCCGGGGGACCAAGGAGGCCACTATCACCTGGTCGAAGCGGCGTCGCAGCGCGGCCACCTCGGGTAGTGAGTCGAGTTGCACGGCCCCTGTCACCACGACCAATGCGTTACCGCCCCTGTCCCGGCGCAGTTCCACCAACTGCCCCAACAATGAGCCGTCAGAGCTTGGGCCCACGTCGGTCAAGTAGTCGACCAGGACGTCGGCGCCCGATCTGCGGGTGCCGCCGACCCTCTCGCCCGTAGTGGTGCGCAGCTGCACAGGGGCATCGCCAAGCGACATCGACGCCACGACCGAGGCGGTGACGTCGATGGCTTCCTCGAAACTGTCAGGCGAGTAGACCTCAGGGCGCAGGTCGACCAGCACCACCGTGTACGGCTGGGCCGTGTCGACGTACTGGCGGACGACGAGCTTGCCTAGGCGCGCCGTCGAGGCCCAGTGGACCTTGCGCAGGTCGTGGCCGATGACGTACTCACGCACCCGGTGGAAAGTGACACTGCCCTGCGGGGACATGTCGCTCGACGGCCCCTCGAGGTTTCGCGACGTCCCACTGGCTATCGGCCTTAGGGACAGCACCCGTGGGTGTACGGAAATGAGCTGCGGCTCTCCGAGGGCTTTCGCCCGGCGGCACAG
>JASHVH010000030.1 GCA_030039575.1 Acidimicrobiales bacterium
AACCCAGTTGTAGCGCTTCGCGCCACCATCCTCGATTCCCTGCAGGGAATTGCCACCAGTAAGCGCGTCCCGCACGATAACGGGCATGGAAGATGACATTCGGCTCGGAGTACTGGTCCCCGTCGGCAAGGCACAGTGGGGGCCCGGGGTCGACCCGCGAGAGCTGGTCGAGTTCGCCGTCATGGCGGAGGGTCTTGGCTATTCCTCGTTATGGGTGAACGATTTCCTGCTCACGCCCCGCATCGAGGCGCTGACGATGCTAGCCGCCGCCGCCCCGGCGACCAGGGAGGTGACGCTGGGCACAGCGGTCTTGCTTCCGGTCCTGCGCCGGCCGGTGCAGGCGGCGCAAACCCTGGCGTCAATCGACCTGCTGTCGGGCGGGAGGCTCGTCGTCGGTGTCGGCGCCGCCTTCACGGGCCGCTTCGGGCTCCCTCAGCATCAACTGTCCGAGGTGCCTTGGGAGCGCCGGTTTGCCCGGTTGGACGAGACCGTCGCCTTGTGGCGGCAACTGTGGGCCAACCCCGAGGCCGCCTCCTTCCGGGGAGAACTCATACGGTTCGACGACTTGCCCGCCATAACGGCGCCGTGGCGGCCAGGCGGGCCGCCCATCTGGCTCGGCGGCGGCACTCCATCAGCCTGCCGGCGGGCCGGCCGTCTGTACAACGGCTGGCTACCGTACCCACCTGACCCCACCTCATATGCTGACGGGCTGGCAATGGTGCGTGACGCCGAATCCGAGGCAGGGCGAGGAGGCGGCGACGTGACACCGGCTTTGTTCGTTTCGGCTGTGATCACGAGGTCAGCGCAAGAAGGGCGCGAAGCGCTTGAACATTTCAGCGAGGCCAGCTACGGCATACCTTTCTCCGAACTGGGGAACATCCAGGCCCTGGTGGCCGGACCGCCCGAACACGTGGCCGAGCGGCTGCGCGAGTACGTGGCCGCCGGGACGCGCCACATCGTGTGCCGGATCGCCACCACCAGCCTCGACAGTCAGCGGGAGCAACTGGGGCAGCTCATCAAGCTCAGGCCGCTACTGTCAGCGTGATCGGTCGAGCATCAGGCCGGACCAGAGCCCACCGCCCTCAGTCGCGGCCCGACAGCGTGGCCACGTCGACCTCGTTACCCTCCGCGTCGGCCAGCGTCCACCACGCCGGAGCATGATCCTCGCTCACTAGATGGCCGCCGGCGGCGACGGCAGCGGCGACGCGAGCCTCGGCCTGGTCGTGCGGCAAAGAGACATCCACGTGGATGCGGTTCCGCTGTTGGCGCGGAGGGTCCATGTGCTGGAACCAAATCGACGGCCCCCGCGTCCTGGGGTCCAGCAGGTCGTCATCGCCCACCTGCCGGTACCCGAGCACGGCGCGCCAGAACGGCATCACGTCGGGAGTGACGAGGGCGTCGATCGCTATCTGAACGTCCTGCACCGCCGCCGGGTCGGCCGGTATGTCCAACTCACGCGCCGCGGCTGAAATGCGCCGAGCCAGCTCGACGTCACGCTCGCTGAGCCCGTCGACATCGTGCGTCCAGGTGCGCACAGTGACAGTGGTGTACCGAAGGTCGATGTCAGGATGGTGGTTGGCGGCGTCGGCCAAGACGCCAATCGCGTCCACCAATGCAACGCCTTTGGCGAACGACCGGGTGCGAAAGTTAGCGCACGCCCCGCTGAACAACACCCGCCAATCTTCGACTCCCGCGGCCTCCTCGAACTGCCGCGGTGTGATCCGCTCAGTCATGTTCTCAATGTAGCGCCCTTCGGCTTTCGAGCTCGTGGAGGATGTTTGTCACTTTTCGCCGGCCCAGTTCGTCCTCTAACCCGTGAACTCAATGTGACGAACAACGAGGAGAAAATAAATGACCGGATCACTGACCCGCACGACCCCGGGCGAATGACCGGCGCCGCGGCAGCGGTGGCGGCCGAAGAACTGGCGAAAATTTACCCAGGCGACATCCACGCGGTTAAAGGCATTAGCTTCGCCGTGGAAGCGGGCGAGGCGTTTGGCCTCCTCGGCCCGAACGGGGCGGGCAAGACGACGACGATCGGCATGCTCAACACGACCGTGAAGCCCTCGTCCGGACGTGCCCTGTTGGCCGGGCGCGACGTCACCAGGGACCCGATTGGAGCCCGGTCCGTCAGCAGCGTCGTTTTTCAAGACGCAGTCGTAGACCGGCCGCTGACGGGACGACAAAACCTCGAGCTGCACCTGAAACTCTGGGGGGTCGACACCTCAGTGGGGCGCCGGCGCCTGGCGGAACTAACCGGCACCGTAGGCATTTCGGACATCCTGGACCGGCCGGTCGCCACCTACAGCGGTGGGCAGCGCAGACGGACCGAGATCGTGCGGGCGCTGCTTTCTGGTCCCGAGGTCTTGTTCCTCGACGAGCCGACAGTAGGCCTGGACACCCGCTCCCGGCACGATTTGTTCGACGTCATCGGCACTCTTCGCGAGCGCACGGGTGTGACGATAATAATCACGACCCATTACCTCGACGAGGCCGAGCGGCTCTGCGACCGCCTGGCCATTATCCAATCAGGCACCATCGTCGCCTGTGACAGCCCTGCCAGGCTCCTCGCTTCAATCGGCCCGGAGGTACTCGAACTGAGGACCGACGACGCAGCCAAGGCCGCGGCTGTACTCCGGGCCAACGGCGTGGAGCCCGACGACGTGGTCGTGATTGGCCAAACCCTGACTGCATCATTGAGGGCGATCAACGGGGCCCGGGCGCTCGAGCTGCTCGAGGACGGCAACGTCCCCGCTCGGTCAGCCACTGCCCGCCATCCCAACCTCGACGACGTTTACCTCCGCCTCACCGGCGGCCCGATCCTGTCTCCTGCTGACCGGCCCGAGTGAAAGGACTCTTCAAATGACGGTTACCGCCATCCCCGCGCCCATCTTGGGCAAGCGGGGCGAGAAAAGCCGGACGAAGGAAGTGCGGGCGGCACCCACGCTGGCGATGCGGCGCCTGGCCCTCTCCGTCCGCAACCCGCGCGCCCTGGTCCTCCCCGTAATGAACCCGGTGCTATTTGCCCTCGTTATAGCGCCGGCGCTGGCCAACACCGTGGCCGGCCCGGCGCAGCAGACGACGTACATGACCTTCTTAGCCTTGGCGACGATGGGCCTCCTTATCCCGCTAAATTCGTTGTTCTTCGGCATCGGTGTCGTGGTCGACCGGCAACAGGGGGCGATGAGGGAGCTACTGGTGGCGCCGATCCGGCGGTCGTCCATCGTTCTCGGCAACATGATGGCAGCGATAGCGATCACCTCGCTGCAAACGGTCGTACTGATCGGGCTCTCAGTGGCTCGAGGAGCGGACTACGTGACCAGCACCCATGTGCTCTGGTTCGTGGGCGCCACCCTGGTTTACACCGTCCTCATGTACTCGGTGGCCGAGGTCCTGGCCACCCGCTTGCCAACCGCGGAGGCGTACACCGCGGCCATCCCAGTGGTCGCCATCGTCCCTTTCTTTTTCGCCGGCTCGCTGTTCCCGATCACCGCCCTGCCGGGCTGGCTCAGCGCCATCGCCAAGGCGCTCCCCCTGACCCACGCCCTGGCTCTTTTCCGCTACGGGCTCACACCTTCGAGTGGGGTGCGGGCGCTCCACAACATCTGGGGTATGACCAATGTGACCGCCATGGCCGTCCTGTCCGCAGCTGTCATCGCTGCGTACGCCCTGCTGGCTTTCGTGGCCGCCGTACGCCTGTTCACTAAGGCGGGGACCAGTTGATCCCCTGAGTGGAGCGGGGCTAGTGCTGGTGCTCGGGGCACCACCAGGTGGTGCGACCTCCGACTGTGCCCCGCCGAAGAGGTTGGCCGTCACGAGGGCAAACGCCACCGGGCCGGCGTTGGTCCATGAGGTCCCCGGTGTGCGAGCCGCCTCGTTCCGTCATATCGAGCAGGGCGGCCCGCAGATGGCGGTGGAGGCGCCGGACTTCCGCCGGCGTGAGCGAGCCCGCCGCCCGTTCGGGTGACAAACTCGCCCGCCACAGGACCTCGTCCGCAATGAGGTTGCCGACACCCGCCACGCGGGCCTGGTCCATGAGCCGGGCCTTCAGCGGTGCTTGGCTGCCCGCCAACGCCCGGCTCAATTGACCGAGAGTGATGGTGGCGGCGTCGTGGCCCAAACCCGCCTCCGGTGGGTCCAACTGGACTCCGCCCAACCGCCGTGGGTCGCGAACCCGCAAGTACCCTCCATCAGAGAACATGACGCCGAAGCGGTCGTACTTTTCCAAAGGCTCGTTACTGGCATAGCGCAGGGAGACCACGCCAGGCGTACCGTCTACGAACAACCGGCCGCTCATACCGAAACGTAGGCCGAGCACCGGGCCGGGCGCTCCGTCGGGTGCCGCCGTCTCCAGCGTCAGGCGCTTGCCCCGCCGTCGGGCGGCGGAAAAATGCAACCCCACCAGGACCGAGAGCGCCTCTGCGGTCAGCCCGCCCTTCAGGTACCACCCGTCGGGTGCCTCGACGTGGGCAATTGGCCGGTCCAGGGCCGCCCGTTCCGCCAGAGCCCGGTACGCTTCGACCTCGATCATCTCAGGCACGTTCTAAACCTACGCTGCGCTTCTGAAACCTGCTCGGGAATGCCACGGCACTCGTTGCGGACCTCAACCGAGGTCGACTCCTGTCCGCGTGGGACAGGAGAAAATGAGGATCCGAGATTTTCTGCTCACATTGTCGACCGGCGGAGATGTGGTGGAGGTACGACAAACTGAACGAGCGGGATTTGAGAGAGCACCTAAAATCTCTCTCGACCTTATTCACTGCAGGTAAATGCAACTTTCAAACACGACCCTCGACCCAATATCTGTAGGTTCCGAACGAGAGTAAGCGGGACGGCGCGTGGTACATGTTTCTTTGGCCTACCGAAGGGACGGCGCACCCCATTAGAGCCGAAGCGCTCCTTCAGCTCATGGGTAGGACATACCTGTATTTGCCCGAGCGGTTACCCAATTCGCGCCTGAGCAGATGTAGGGTGGCGACTCGTGGAACCGGGTATGAGACGCTTTTGGTTCGAGTTCGAGGCTCGGCTGGTGCCCTTTGAGGACCAAGCCGCCCGGGTGGACGGGACCGGGCCGGCTCGGCCAGTTACACGAGGGATCGGGGTGACAGGTGAAGACGAGCACGATTGCCTCGGGATCGTTCAGGCCAGGATCTTCGCTGGTTTGGCTCTCCCTCCCGTCAGCCGGGTGGTCCCCGACATCGACATTTCGACGCTGGGTGAGCAGGTGCTGTCGAACATGGAACCCCCGATCTGGCGGGGCATCTGGTTCCCCCCGGGGTACGCCGACCCTCCGACCACTTGACGGGAGATCGGCCAGGACTGCATTGAAGGCACCGCGGTAATAGCGGTAATAAAGGGCGCTTGCCCGCAAATTGGCGCCATGGCCCTGCCTCTATTTCGCCACCCACCGCCATGCGATCAGGGCGCCCATCAATTCGACGGCCCCGCCGATGCCAAGTGCGAGCGACAAACCGCCCAGGAACCCATGTACCGGTGGCCCGCTGCCGGCTCGGCTGGCCACAACCGCACCGAGCACAGCGACTCCAAGGGTGGCGCCGAGCATGCGGGCCAGGTTGGCCACCCCAGAGGCGACCCCGGCTCGGTTCGGAGCGACGCTGCCTACGGCGACCCCGACGACGGGGCCTGTATTAAGAGCCAGCCCAACCCCAAGGACCACGAAGATCGCCTCCATCTCGACGAACGGCGCTTGCCCGCCAACGGCGGCGAACACGACTAGCCCGGCGCCCATGAGGGTCATGCCAAGGGTCATCGGCAATCGCGGGCCAATTCGTGTGACAAGGCGGCCGACGAACGGGGAGAGCAGGGCGAAGGCAGCAGGCAACGGCAGGAGTTCGACCCCGGCAACGAGGGGGCTCGCCCCCCGTTGTTGCTGGAGGTCCAGGCTGGCCAACAGGAGCAGGCCGTACATGCCAAAGGTCATACAGGCGGCCACCCCTGCAGCCACGGTCAACTGGCCTCGTTTCAGGAGTGCCAGCGGCAGCATAGGACGCTCCGTTCTCCGTTCGATGCCCACGAACGCGCACAACAAGAGCACGGCCAGGAGCCAGCCCAGCGCCATTGGACGCGACGTCCACCCCAGGTCCGGGCCCTCGACGATGCCGAACGTCAGCAACCCGAGGAAGCCGGCCGCCAGGAGCTGGCCGGGCAGGTCGAGCGGAGGGGCGTGGGGGTTGGCCGACTCGGATATCCCGATGACGGCCACGGCCACCACAGCTATGCCCACAGGAATGTTCAGGTAAAAAATGGATTGCCAACCGGCGAGATCCACGAGCGCACCGCCCACGGTCGGCCCCGCTGCCAGACCCACACCGGTGGCCACCGCCCAGGCCGCCATGGCCCGGTTGCGTGCGCCGCCGGTCGGGAAGGTGGTGGCCAGGAGGGCCAGGCTCTGCGGTATAGCCAGGGCGGCACCGGTCCCTTGTATGGCTCGGCCGGCAATCAAAAGGGGCAGGACGGGCGACAGTGCACTGACCAGCGAACCGGCCAAAAAGGCCGTAATACCAATTAAAAAGAACCGGCGCCGGCCATAACGGTCGCCGAGGGCGCCGCCGGTCAGAAGGATGGCGGCGAACGCCACGTTGTAGGCGTCGAGAACCCACTGCAGACCGGCAAGGTCGCCGTGCAGCCGCCGGCTTACTGCGGGTAAGGCCAGGTTCACCGCCGTGGTGTCCATCTGAACAAGGAACAGGCCGAGGCAAGTAGCCGCCAGTGTGAGCAATTGGGCCGGTCGGCCCGGCACTGGCGCCAGCCTCGCGCTGGCCCGCCTTGCGGCCGCCGGGCCGGCGGGCCGCGCCATGGTCCCGGTGCGGAAAGTAGCCATGCCTTCGAGACTACGGAGAAGACATTTCGGTTGGTACCGAACCGTCCCTCGCCTAGTCTGGGGACATGCCGATGGGCGCCGACTTGGCCTCCCTGAGCCGCCTGCTGGGCGAACCGGCGCGGGCCGAAATGTGCGTCGCCCTGGTGGGGGGCCAGGCCCTCAGTGCCGGGGAACTGGCTCGGGCCGGCGGAGTCGCCCCGTCCACAGCCAGCGAGCACCTTTCGTTGCTAGTAGCCGGCGGCCTCTTATCGGTTGTAACCCAGGGCCGACATCGTTACTACCGGCTGGCCGGCCCGGAGGTAGGCGACCTGGTGGAGTACCTGGCGTCCCGCACCGCGCCCTTGCCGGCGCGCGGCCTGAGCGAGGACCGGCGCAGAGCGCAACTTCGGGTGGCCCGAACGTGTTACGACCACCTGGCGGGGGTGGTGGCCGTAAGCCTGGCCGAAGCCTTGGTCGCAGCCGCCGCCTTGACGGACGACGACGGGGCCCTTCACCCCACCCCAACGACAGAAACGTTCTTCGCCGAACGGGGTATCGACCTTGGGGCGACGAACGGGAACAAACGGCCTCTGGTGCGGTCATGCCTCGACTGGACCGAGCGGCGCCCACACGTGGCCGGACGCGTGGGCGCAGCGCTGCTGCAACACCTCTTGGGCTCCGGGGCCATTGCCCGCCGCCCCGGGACGAGAGCGGTCCAGTTGAACCGCGCCGGGAAAAGCTACTTGTCCGAGGCTTTCGGTCTGGTCATTGCGGGCGAATTGCCAAGCTAGGGCGCGCGAGTACCCTGCTCAGCATGCCTGACCAAACTCCCGACCAAACTGGGGAGGAACCGGCCAAACCGGCGCCGACGCCGCCCAGCCCGATAGACGACATCGTCAGCACCCGCCATGTGCTGGCCACGGGCACGGGTGCTCTGGCTTACACCGCATCGGCGGGGCGAGTGGTGCTGCGCGAGGAGGTCCACGAGGACGGGGTGTTCCGGGGTCTCAAGCCCAAAGCCGAGGTTTTCGTTGTCTCCTACATGGCCGACCCGGGTGAGGCCGGGCCTCGGCCGGTGACTTTCGCCTTCAACGGCGGGCCCGGTTCCTCGAGCGTGTGGCTCCACTTCGGCCTGCTCGGACCCCGTCGGGTCGTGATGGGCGACGCCGGCGCGTTGGCGCCGCCTCCGTACGGCCTGGCCGATAACGCTGAAACCCTGCTGGCGCACTCGGACCTCGTGTTCATCGACCCCGTGTCGACCGGGTACTCACGCGTCGTCGAGGGGGACAAGGCGGCCGACTTCCACGGTTATCAGCGAGACCTCGAGTCCGTGGGCGCCGTGATCCGGCTATGGACGTCCCGCAACGGCCGCTGGCTTTCGCCCAAGTACCTGATCGGGGAGTCGTACGGCACTTTACGGGCGGCGGCCCTCGCCGACCACCTCCAGGCCCGTTACGGGATCGCGCTAAACGGCCTCATGCTTGTGTCGACTGTGCTCGACCTGGGCACCCTGGACGACGAGGCCGACGGGAACGACATCGCCTTCGTACTGAGCCTGCCCACCTTTGCCTGCCTCGCCCACTACCACGGCCTGGTCGGTGACCGCTCACTGGAAGAAGTCCGGGTCGAAGCCGAAGGGTTTGCGATCGGAGACTATGCACGTGCCTTGCTCCTGGGCCACCGGCTGCCTGCGGACGAACGGCGGGCGGTCGTCTCCCGTCTGGCCGGGCTCACCGGGCTCCGGCCGGAATGGGTAGAGCGCGCCAACCTGCGCATCGCCTCCCACCGGTTCTTCAGAGAGCTCCTGCGTGACCGGGGCCTCGTGATCGGACGGTTGGACGGGCGCTTCACGGGGTGGGAGGCGGACGCCGCCGGAGAGCAGGCGACCGTCGACCCGAGCTACTCGGCCATCCTCGGTCCGTACGCCGCCGCGTGCAACCACTACCTGAGCGCCGAGCTCGAGTACAAGAACGACCTGCCGTACGAGGTCCTCACCGACCGGGTAAAGCCCTGGTCCTTCAAAGAGTTCGAAGGCCGTCAGGTCTCCGTGGCCGAGCGGCTGGCGACTGCCATGCGCAGCAACGGCCACCTCCGGGCCCAGATCGCGGCCGGCTACTACGACGGCGCCACCCCGTACTTCGCCACAGAGCACGCAGTGGAGCACCTCCATTTGCCCGACGAGCTGAGGGCCAACATTTCCTTCCGCTACTACGAGGCCGGGCACATGATGTACGTCCACGAGGAGAGCCGGCTGCGCCAGAGCCAGGACCTGGCTGCCTTCGTTAGCTGACCGAATCTCAGGGATCCCTCAGGGACCCGCTCCGTGCGGGTGGCCCAGCGCGATCATGGCCAAATGGAGGAGGATTGGTACCTGTACAGAGGCACGTGCGCCAGCGGGCATTGGAACATTGCCCCGGTCAGGATGGCCGGCCTCCCCGGGCAAGACAACGACGGAGAACTCGGCACCATCCGCACGGAGAACTGCAGCAAGTGCGGCGAGCCCGTCGAGCTCAGGTGGGACGAAGAGGCCGAAGCCCGGTAGCTGAAAGACGTGGTCGGCGGGCCTGAGCGGCAGGCGGGCCTACTCGTCCCCGGGGAATGGGAACGGCTCTGTTATTTGCTCGTTAGGCAATTTGACCAGGACCACGGGACAGGGCGCGGCCGCGGCGCAGCGCTGGCTCACCGAGCCGAGCAAGAGCCCGGACCATGGAGAGCGCCCCCGGGTCCCGACCACCAGCACGCTTGCTCCCTTCGATGCTTCGATCAGCGAGGCGGCCGGGTCACCCTCGGCCACCAGCGTAAGCAAAGGGACAGGCGGCGTCGGCGCGATCCTGCTCACGGTATCGACAATGAACTCCTTGCTTGCCTGCTCGAGCTCGTCCCGGTCGAACGCACCGGGGAAAGAAAGGAACGGCACCTGCCACGCAAACACGGCCGTTACCTCGCCGCCACGAGCTTGAGCTTCGTCGATCGACCAGCGGACCGCCTGGTCGCTGTGGGGGGAACCGTCAACGCCCACCACGATGCGGTACGTCATCTAATTTCGCGGCAAATTGCCCACCGGACCGGTGGGCCACGTCACCGCTTCACCTCCTCGAAATGTCTCGGGCCCGACACTGGTGGCGGGCTCTGGTTTTTTGGGCAGGCCGGGCGATGGCGGGGTGCCTGGGGCGTGGCTCAGGTCCCCAGTGCCGGCTGCACACGAGGGACCGCCTTGGGCTCCTCGGCGTAGGCGTCCTCGGTGAGCTCCTCCAGGCTCTTACCCCGCGGTTCGGGAAGAGTTACCACCGTCAGCATCAGCCCGGCGACGGCCACGACCCCAGCGATGATCATCGCTCCTGCCAGGCCTATCGAAGAGGCAAGGAAGTCCGGGAAGAGGAAGGCGCCGGCGAACGCGCCCAATTTGCCCGCTCCGGCCGAAAGGCCGTGGCCGGTGGTCCGCACCTCCGTCGGGAACAGCTCGGCCGGGTAGATGAACGTCGTGGTGTTCGGGCCGAACTCGGTGAAGAAGTAGCTGACGCCGAACAGCAACACGAAGGGCACCACGGCACTGGTTACCCCCGGGATGAGCCCGATGAGCAAGTACATGAGCGCCATCATCGAAAAGCCCATGACCTGGATGCTCTTGCGGCCGGTCTTGTCCAGCAACAGGATGGCCACGGCGTAGCCGGGCAGTGCGAACACCGCAAAAATGGCCAGCTGCGTGAGGGTGTTGTCGAGGATCGTCGCGTGCGGGTTGATCAACTTCAAGATCTCGGGCGACGAGATGGTGTTGCCGTAATAGCAGAAATCGAGCAGCATCCAACCACCGGCAGTCCCGAGGAGCCAGATCAATAACCGCTTGTTGCGAGCGATCTTGTAGAAGCCGTCCAGGGCTCCCTGAGAGAGCTTCGCTTTGGACTCGCCGGGGGCCACTGCCACCTCAGTGCCCGTGGCACTGGCGATGGCGGCCTGGGCCTCCTCATGGGCACCGCCGGCTACAGCGAAGCGGGGCGTCTCGTGGATCTGCCGCCGCAAGTAGAACACGGCCAGCCCGGGTACGGCGCCAAAAGCTAGCAGCAGGCGCCAGACGAGGTTGTCAGACATCCCGGACCCCAGCAGGATGGAGGCGAGCAGCGGCCCCACGATGAGGCCGAGGCCTTGCATGGAGAAGACCAGGCCGACCATGCGACCGCGTGACTGTTTGCCCGAGTACTCGCTCATGATCGTGGCGGACACGGGGTAGTCGCCCCCAATGCCGATGCCGAGGACGATCCGGCAAACGATCAGGAACGCAAAGCCCGTCGCGAACGCCGAGGCGATGGCCCCGGCCGCCAAGATCAGGACCTCATAACCATATATCCGCTTCCGGCCCAACATGTCGGCGATACGGCCGAAGATGAAGGCGCCGAACGCGGAGGCGAGGAGGGTAGCGGAGTTGAGCCAGGACACCTGGGTGGTGTCCAGGGACCACTGGGTTTTGAGGATGTCGACGACGATGCCGATCACGAAAAGGTCGTACGCGTCAGTAAAGAAACCCATGCCCGACACGAACATGGTCTTGATCTGGAACCGGGTGATCTTGGAGTCGTCGAGGGCCTGGAAAACGTCGCCGCTCGCTGGGGGTGCGGCCGAAGTGCTCACCAAACGGGAAAGTACCACCGGCGGCAGCGGGGCACAAACAAAAAGTGTTTGTCTAGCTCATAATTTACCCTGTTTTACTCTCCGTTTGATGGGAGTTAACCTGGACGTAAGGTTTCCCGGCGGGCGCTTGGATCAACGCAGGTGGATGACGTTGCCGGTTACCAACCGGGCCGCGTCAGTGCACAACCACGCAATGACTTCGGCCACTTCTCGGGGTTGGGCAATCCGGCGCAGCAAGGGGTCGGAGGTGACGGCTTCCCTGACGGCGCCGTTGACCCAACCGGTGCCGGTCACCGGGGGGTACACGACGTTCGCGGTGATCCCCAGGTCGGCCAGCTCTGCAGACGCCGACATGGTGTAGTTCTCCAGCGCCGCTTTGGCAGCCCCGT
>JASHVH010000401.1 GCA_030039575.1 Acidimicrobiales bacterium
GCCTCGTGAACATCCGCTGCGACGCGGGGACGTAGATGATGCCAAGGCAGACGAACACGGTCGCCACCAGGCCGACAACGAGAGGACGGCGCCAGGCCACCAGGACGGCAACCAGCGCCAAGACAATGGCGACGACGCCCACATAGGCGGTTGCCTCGTAATAGTTCGCGGGCCCGAACCACGTGCCGCCGTTGATGGGCAACCCGTCGTAACCCTGCGCGAAGAGCAAGGCCAGCGCGTGGACAGGCAGGCCCCCGGTACCGTTCTCTGTGGCACGCGAGGACTGGTGCAGGACGGCCAGCCCGGGCCACCACAAGGGAGCGGACAACGCGGCGCCGCCGCTCACCCCGCCCAGCAGGCAAACCGGGCCTCTCACGTTCGGCTTCCCTCTGAACCCGGCCACCGCCCCTGCGACCAGCACGGTCGTGCCCACCGCAATGCCGAGGAACAGCAGGCTTTCCGGGAAACCCTCGTAGACGGCAAAGCCGCTCGAAACCGAGACCAGGACCACGCCGGCCCAACGCCGGCGCCCGGCCTGATAACAGAGAAGGGCGCCTGCCAGCAACCAGCCGGCCCAGGTGAAGGGCCCGCTCACCGCCCAACCCGCCCACCCACTGAGGGAGCCGGAAAGCATGAACGTCGTCCCCGCCAGCGCCGCGCCGAGCGGCCCGACGCCGGCCAACCGCGCCGCCACATAAGTCCCGGAGCCGGCGATCAAGAGCGATACGGCGATGCCGACGAGGAACGAAGCACCGAGGGGGAACAAGTAGCCGGCCAGGGTGGGGAGGGCCAACGCGGCCGACTCGAAGTTCAGCATCAGAGGCATGCCGTCGCCGGAGTAGTTGTTCCACAGGGGCAGCTGGCCGTGGTGCACGGCGAGCCAGTCGAGCGTGTTCCAAGGCACCGCCTGGGTTATGACGTCACCGTTGAGGACGTTATGGACGGCGACGTGGGGGGCGTAGGTCAGGAACGAGAGCTGGTTGGCAATGTCGGTCGGGCCGAACGAAAAACCGTCCCACACCGCCGGTGACAGGTAGGCAGCCAGTACCAGGACAACCCAGCCCAGGCCGAGTACGTCCCCCCAGTGCGATGCCTTCCGGGGAGCCAGGTGGCGCGGGGAGTGCGGCTTACTGGCCACTTCGTGAACGGCGTCACGAGGCAGGGCGACCTGCGGGTCCGGTTGAACAGGGCCTCTAAATAGCCACATGCCGCTTCTTCGTCTCCTGGAGCGACTGGCCGCCTCTGGATAAGTTGGCCAAGACCCTATAGCACCGCAGGTGAAGGCCGCAGCCCACCTCCTGTGTGCTCAGGCGCCGGCGCCACCTGTAATCTCGTCCGGTCATGCTGCTCGTCGTGATCATCGTCGTCTGTGCCGCGTTCGTCCTGCTCGCGGGCGTCGGTACGTTTACAGCGCTATCGAGGGGCCGCTCCCGGCGCAGCCTCGAGCCGGGGGCGCCGGCGCGAACCAGGCCGGCGGCCCTGAAGGCCCCGCCGGGTCGTCCTGCCGCCCCCGCCGCTCCACCGCCGCGGCAAGTAGAAGCTCCTCCGGCAGCCGCGCCCCCAACCGGACCGCCCGCCCCTACCGAAGCCGAGGCCCCTACGGAAGCCGAGGCCCCGGCCGAACCCGAGGCTCCCCCCGACATCGAGGTGCTAGTCGAGGAGGACCAGGAGGAGCCTGCAACCGAACTGGGCCCGGGCGTCGAAGTTCTCGAACGGCCGCGGTTCCGGGACCGCCTGGGCCGTGCCCGGTCCCTGTTGGCCGACCAGCTGGCCGGGCTGCGCCGGCGCGGGCGGCTCGACCAGCAATCGTGGGACGAGCTGGAGGAGGCGCTGGTCCTGGCCGACGTGGGTATCACCACCACGGAAATGCTGTTGAAAGACCTAAAGGAAACGGCCCGGCGCGACAACCTGGCCACGTCCGACGAGCTGGTGGGCGCCCTGCGGGAGGAGCTGGTTACCCGGCTGCAAGGCGAGCGCGAGCTTCACATGGCGGAGGACGGCAAGACGACGGTATGGCTCTTCGTCGGCGTGAACGGTGTCGGCAAGACGACCACGATCGGCAAGGTCGCGCAACGCGAGGAGCAGGAGGGCCGCAAGGTGGTCCTGGCCGCCGGGGACACGTTCCGGGCGGCGGCCGCCGACCAGCTTGGGCTGTGGGCCGAACGGGTGAACGCCGCGTTCGTGCGGGGCAACGAGGGCGGCGACCCCGGCGCGGTCGTCTTCGACGCTGTACAGCACGCCAGCGCCCGTGATATCCCGCTCGTACTGGCCGATACGGCGGGACGCCTCCACACCAAGGTCAACCTGATGGAAGAGTTGAAAAAGGTGCGCCGGGTGGCGGACCGCCCTCCCGGTTCGGTTACCGAGGTCCTGCTGGTGATCGACGCCACCACCGGCCAGAACGGCCTGATGCAGGCCCGGCAGTTCACCGAGGCCGTCGGCGTCACCGGTGTGGTCCTCACGAAACTGGACGGCACCGCCAAGGGCGGGATCGTCATTGCCATCGCCGGCGAACTAGGTATCCCCATCAAGCTTGTGGGCCTCGGCGAACGGCCCGAGGACCTGGTCACCTTCGACGCTCAGGAGTTCGTGGACGCCCTCCTGCCGGCCGACTGACTGTTCGCTGAGAAGGTTGACCGGGCTCTAGCACGGCCGAGACCGGGTGCTTGCAGTCGGATCTGGGTGCAGGGTTTCCTGCTCGTCGCGGTTTCAGCGGTTCTTTGCCCGAAAGCGCGACAGGAAGCCGTTCTTGCACCCAGAGCCCCCGGTCGGGCGCAACCTTGATGGGACGAAATTCCCGTTCGGCCGTTTCAGGCCACCCGAGCGACGCCCCTGGGGGCGAGGACTTCCGCCGCCTCGTGGGCCCTTAGGCCAGCCCAGCCTTTTCGGAGCCTTCGCTGGTCCAGGCACAGCCACCGAATGTCGGGCCGGCCCGGGCCCCTACTACCGGCCCAGCTTGCCCAGTTTCTTGAACCAAATGCGCTCGTAGCTCCGGCTCACGGGGTGGAGCAGCAAGGCCAGCAGGGCGGCGGCGAAAAGGATGTTGATGAACAGGAAGATATTGGCTGCCCCCTCCCCGACCAAGACGAGCACGAGGAACAAGAAATTGAGGCTGGCGACGGCGACCCCGCCCCAGTAGCCGGCCCGCTTCTCGTTGGCGATCCCGAGACCGGCGAAGATCGCACCTATGGCCAGGATGCCGAACAAACCAGCTCCTTCGAACAGGTAGAGCAGCCAAAAGACGGCATTGATGTACAGGAGCATGTTTGCCATGTACAGAGGCTGGGGTTGGCTCCGGTCGAGCCATTGCGTGTTGGCCACGTCTTTCAGTGTGGCACTTGCCGGGACGTTTTCGGCGCCGGGGGCCGACGAGCAACGAGCTGCCCGCAAGCCGCGTCGATATCATTGCCTCGGTTGGCCCTGACGGTGGCGTTGACGCCGTGCTCGTCGAGCCATTCCCGGAACGCGGCCACTCCCGCCGCCGGCGTACCCCGGCCGGCGTACCCCTGGGTTGGGTTGAGGGGGATGACGTTCACATGGGCGCCCAGCGGCAGGGCCAGCTCGGCCAGTTCGGCGGCGTCGCGGGGAGAGTCGTTCACGCCATCTATCAGGGCCCACTCGAAGGACAGGCGCCGGCCTTTGGCCACCAGGTAGTCTGCGCACGCCCCCATGAGGACCGAGAGCGGGTACCGGCGGTTGAGCGGCACGATCTCGTCCCGCAACTCGTCACGCGCCGCATGTAGGGAGACGGCCAGGTTGACCGGCAGCACTTCCTTGGCCAAACGCCGGATCCCCGGGACGACGCCCACGGTCGAAACGGTGATGTGGCGGGCCGAGATCCCGAGGTCGGAATGGATGTGCTGCACGGCTGACCACATGCGCTCGTAATTAGCCATCGGTTCGCCCATGCCCATGAAGACCACGTTGCCGAGCCGGCGGGGGAGCGCTTCCCGGCGAGCGTTGACCACCTGCTCGACGATCTCCCCGACGGAGAGCTGACGGTCGAAGCCTCCCTGGCCGGTGGCGCAGAAGCTGCAGCCCATGGCGCAGCCGGCCTGGCTGGACACGCAGACAGTGGCCCGGTCCGGGTACAGCATCAGGACGGTCTCGATGCGGCGGCCGTCGGCGAGCTGCCACAGCCATTTGGTCGTCTGGCCGTCCGACGACACAGAACGGGTGACCTCCTGGAGGGCGGGGACGAGTGCCGCCTCCAGCCGGTCGCGCAAGGGCTTCGGCAAGTCCGTCATGTCCGCGGGGCGTGCCCCTCTTTCCCAGAGGCCTCTCCAAACCTGGTCGGTCCGGTAACGAGGCTCGTCGGCGAGCAGCTCCGCCAGGTCCTCCCTGCTCATCTCGAACGCCGCCCGCATGGGAGGTCAGCCTACGACGGGCGATGTGAACGGGTTGAGCAGGTCACCCAATGTGCAACCAACAGCAAGTCAGCCACTATGGTAGGTGGTCGATGAAGATCATGATCCTCGGCGGGGACGGCTTCTGCGGCTGGCCGACCTCCCTTCACCTCTCGGCGAACGGTCACGACATTATGGTCGTCGACAACCTTTCGCGACGTTCCATCGACATCGAGCTCGAAGTCGAGTCACTGACGCCTATCCGGCCAATCGGTGAGCGGCTTCGGGTCTGGAAGTCCGTATCGGGCAAGGACATGGAGTTCGTCAACCTGGACCTGGCTCTCCAGTACAACAGGCTCCTCAGCCTCCTGGAGGAGTACCAGCCCGACGCCATCGTCCATTTTGCCGAACAGCGGGCGGCGCCGTACTCCATGCGCTCGCCGCGGGCCAA
>JASHVH010000402.1 GCA_030039575.1 Acidimicrobiales bacterium
TTGTGGGCGTAATCGTCGATAAATGTGACGCCGTCTCGCGAACCGCGCAGTTCGAACCGCCGGCCAACGCCCGAGTACCGGGCCAGAGCCAGGCGGGCGGCGGCCGGGGATGCCCCCACCTCCATCGCCATGGCCAAAGCGGCGGCTGCATTTCGGACGTTGTGCAGCCCTGGTACGACGAGCTCGAACGTCCCGAGGCTGTCCCCTCCCGCATGCACCTCGAACCTCGACCCGGCGGCCGATAGCTCGACCGAGGAGATCCGGTAGTCGGAGCCGTCCCCGGTGCCGTACGTAGTGACGTCTGGTACCGCGCCGGCCAGCATTGACGCCGTCTTGTCATCTCGGCAAACGACCCGGGGCCCGTCGGCTTGCTTTATGAACTCGGCGAAGGCACTGGCCAGGCCGTGCACGTCGCCGAAGTAGTCCAGGTGGTCGGGCTCCACGTTGGTCACGACCACTCCGTGCGCCCCGAGGCGAAGAAAGGTCCCATCGGCCTCGTCTGCTTCGACCACGAGCCACTGCCCCTCGGCCCAGTGCGCCCCGCCCCGGCCGCCGGGCAATTCGCCGCCCACCAAGTAGGACGGGCGGTAACCGGCTTCTTCGAGCACGGCGGCCAACATGGCCGTCGTCGTGGTTTTCCCATGGGTCCCGCTCACCGCCAGTGTGCGGCGCCGGCCGCAAATCGCGGCCAGCACGGCGGCGCGGGAAAAACAGGGGATCCCGCGCTCACGGGCGGCAGCCAGCTCGACGTTGTCCGGCTTTATAGCGCTCGAAAATGCGACAAAATCGGCGTCCCCGACATGAGCCGGGTCATGTCCGACGAACGTCTCTACCCCTTGTGCGCTGAGCCGCTCCAGTACGGCCGAGCTTTTCAAATCACTCCCGGAGACCCGATGGCCCATGGTGACAAGGATGGTTGCTATACCGTTCATCCCCGCCCCGCCCAGCCCGATGATATGGGCCCGCCGCGGACCGCCGGCCAGGTCGGGAAGCTCCGGAGAGACATCAAGCGGCACCGGCGCCTCCTTTCACCGCCACGTGGGCTGTGGCGCTACGGCCGGCTTGCTCTTCCACCAATCGGGCCACCTCCTCGGCGGCCTGGGGCCGAGCCAGACTATGGGCCGATTCTCCCATGCGGTCCAGGAGCGAGGGATCCTCGAGAATTGCCTCCAGTTCCCTGGCCAGGCGCCGCCCGTCCAGTTCGTCGTCCTGGACGACGATGGCTCCGCCGGCACCCGCCATCGACCTGGCGTTAGCGCCCTGATGGTCCCCGGGAGCACCGGGAAGAGGTACGAGGAGGGCCGGGACCCCGGCCAGTGCCAGTTCGGCCACCGTGTTGGCACCGGCCCGTTGGAGAGCGACGTCCGCGGCGCCGTAGAACGACACCATGTCCTCTTCGTACTCGACCCGCTGATAGGTGAGAGGTCCTTCAGGTACCGAGGCACTTTCCAGTTCTTGCCAGTCGCGGCCCCCCACCACATGGCGGATGGCGACGTCGCTACGGCCGGCCCACAGGCGCGCCAGTTCCAGCGTGGCCCGGTTGATCCGCAGGGACCCGAGCGACCCGCCCGAAACGGCGACTACCTTGGCCCCGCTGGGCAGGCCCAGACGGTGACGCGCCGCCCGGCGCCCTTCGGGGCTGCGGTCGATGGACAGCATCTCAGCGCGCACAGGAACCCCCGTGGGGACGGCCCTCGCCAGGCGCACGTCGGTGGAGGCAACGGCGCTCACCGCCGCCACCCGCGCCGCCAGCCGGTTTACGGCACCCGGCACCGTGTCGACATTGACGACCACTATCGGGACCCGCCATATCAACGCAGCCACTACACACCCCAAACTGGCGTACCCGCCTAACGAGATAACGACCGCGGGGCGCCATTTGGAAAAAAGAACGACAGCCATGGCGATGCCCGTCAACGCTCCTAGCGACGCTTCCATGTTCGCCGCCGCGCTACGCCAGGAGATCCTGCGGTCGAGACCCCGGCCGGGCAGCAACGTGACCGGGAACCCGTCCAGGGCCCGCGTCCTCGCTTCGAGGCCGCGCCGGGCACCCACGAAACGCAGTGTCGCCGGGTCGTGGCCCCGTTGGACCAGCGCTCGGGCCACAGCCACACCGGGGTAGAGATGCCCTCCCGTGCCGCCACCCGCGATGACGGCCCACGTCGCGGGCGCATCTTGGTTGTTCGCCGTCACCTGTTTACCCGGCGCTCACTAAGCAGCACCGGCTACCTGGCCCGCGCCAGACCCGAGGCGACCGCGCCGGCCCGAGTGCCACCATTTCCTCCGGAGCCGCCGTTTCCTCCGGAGCCGCCGTTCCCGCCAGAGGTAGTCCGGCGGCCGTCGGGAGCCTGCCTGGCCCCGCTCGGTCCGCAACGGCGGGCGACGTTCGCCAACAGGCCGGTGGCAAAAAGGACGATGACTAGAGACGTGCCCCCGTAGGAGACAAACGGCAAGGGTACGCCGGTGACCGGGAGCAGCCCGGCAACGGCCGCCGTGTTGATGATCGCCTGCGAGAGAAGCCAAGCCGTAATCCCAGCCGCGATAAGGCTTTCGAACGTAGTCGGGGCGCGCCAAGCTACTTGGGTGCCCACCACTCCGATGGCGGCGAACAGGCTCAGTATCAGCAGGCTGCCCACAAAGCCGGTCTCCTGGCCGATGACTGCAAATATAAAGTCCGTGTACGGGTTAGGCAGGTACCCCCAACTGGCCAGGCTTTGCCCTATCCCTGTCCCGACCCAGTGACCGCCGCCCAGAGCTATGAGACCCTGGACTGATTGGTAACCCGTAGTGCTGGCGTGGGCGAAGGGGTTGAGGAACGACGTCAGCCGAGCCGCCCGGTAACTGGCCGACAGAGCCAGCACCGAGCCACCCAAAGCAGCCAGGGCGCCGAGGCCCAGCATGGGTAAAACGGGCATGCCAGCTACGAAAAGCACGGCCGCTCCTGCGCAACAGAGCACGACGGCGGTGCCCATGTCGGGCTGTTTCATGATGAGCAGGGCAAAAATGCCCAACACGATGACCACCGGGCCGGCCCGATAGGCCCAGTCCCTTTTGCCTTCCCGCCGGGCCAGCACGTCCGCCGCGAAGAGGACCAAGGCCAGTTTCGCCAGTTCCGACGGCTGGAACTGCAGCGACCCGGTCCCGAGCCATCTCGACGCCCCCCCGGCACTGCGCCCCACGACCAGCACGGCGACGAGCGAAATACCTGAAACGAACATCAGCGGTCTGGCCAAACGCTGCCAGACCGAAATCCTTATGCCCTGCGCCACGAAAAAGGCGATCGCGCCCATGCAGAGGTAGGCCGCCTGCCGTTCGAAGTAGCTCCAGGGCGTGCCAAAACTGCGCAAACTGGTAACAGATGAGGCCGAGAGGACCATGACCAGGCCGGCTATGCAGAGCACCGATACGACGGCCACCAGGAACAGGTAGCTGGAGCGGCGAGCCGCCACCACCGGCAATGCTCCCGAAGTCTCGGCCGCCGTCATAGGTCGCCAACCTCCAGTCGGACCGCAGCCGCCGGCGTTCGTCTTTCTGGCTGGGGCCGGCCCGGCTGGGCCCCGTCTGGGTCGGGGTAGAGCTTTCCCTTCACCAGAGCGGAGAAATCTTCCCCGCGCTCGACGTAGGAGGAGTACCAGTCGAAGCTGGCGCAGCCCGGTGAGAGCACGACGGCATCGCCGGGAACGGCCAGGCTCGCCGCCGCCTCAACAGCCGCGCCCATCGACGCCGCCTGACGGACGGGCGCCCGGCCGGCAAATGCCGTCGTCACCTCCGGTGCCGACTCTCCGACGGCCACCACCGCCCGGACGGGGGGGACGGTGCCCGCCAGTTCGGACAGGTCCAGGCCCTTGTTACGCCCGCCGGCGATCAGCACCACCGAATAAAAGCCGCCCACCCCCGCCCGCACCGCCGCCGGCGTGGTCGCTTTGGAGTCGTCGTACCAGGAAACTCCGTCCTTTTCCGCCACTAGCTGGACCCGGTGGGGCGGCACCACGGTCTTCCGGGCCGCCTCCCTGGCACCCTCTTCGGTGGCACCGGCGGCGAGGGATACGGCCAAAGCGGCGGCCGTATTGGTGAGGTCGTGCGGGAACGACCTCGGCAAGTCCGCGGCGGCGAGACGGAAGCCGCCCGGGCCTTGCACGCCCTCCGGGGTGACCAGCCAACCGCCGGCGCCGCCCTGTCCCGGTGTTGCGGGCAGCGAAGACCCGAACGTGACCACTTCAACTCCAGCCGGTACGCGCTGGGCGGCGCGCCATACGACGGGGTCGTCGGCGTTGACTACCGCGGTCGAGCCGGCTCCCTGCCGCGACCATATTTTCGCTTTGGCCGCGGCGTAATGGTCGAGGTCCGGGTGCCAATCGAGGTGGTCCGGAGCGAAATTGAGCCAGCAACTGACGTCCGGGCAGAACTCCCGCGTGAACTCCAACTGGAACGAGGACACCTCCGCCACAAGCACGGTCGGCTGGCCGGCGCCAACGTGGCCCGCCGCCTCTAGCAACGGGTACCCCACATTGCCCGAAGCGACGGCATCCTGCCCCGAAGACGCCAGCATCCCGGCCACTAGCCCGGTCACCGTGGTCTTCCCGTTGGTGCCGGTGATCGCCACCAGCTTCGGCCATCGGCCCTCGCCCGGCGAGGTGCGGCGCACGTCGGCGATTACCCACCAGGCCAGTTCGACCTCGCTGAGCACGTCTATGCCGGCGGTGATGGCGGCGGCCACGGCAGGGTGGTCCGCCCGGACGCCGGGGCTCGGCACGACCAGGCCTGAGGAGCGGGCCAGGTAAGCGGCCCGGGCCGGTCCCGGTGCCACCTCGAACACGGGGCCGGCCGCCCCTTCTTCCGCCTGGGCCGCTTCCCCCGCCGGGCGGTCGTCTTCCAGGACCACCACCTGGCAACCCTGGCCGGCCAACCAAGCGGCGGCCGCCCGGCCCGAAAGGCCGTACCCGATCACGAGCACGTTTTTGGGGACCCGCCGGTTTATGAGTCGCGTCGTCACGCCGTACCGCCGTGGGCCAAGAAGTCTGCGTAGAACACCCCGAGGGACAGGGCGGTGAACAACCCCGCCAGGATCCAGAACCGGACTATCACCGTCGTCTCCGGCCAGCCGACCAGCTCGAAATGGTGGTGTACGGGCGCCATCTTGAATATTCGCCGGCCGAAGAGGCGGTAGCTGGTTACTTGAGCTATCACCGAAAGCGTCTCGAGGACGTACAGCCCACCTATGAGAGGGAGGAGCAGGTCCACGTTCTCGAGCAGGGCCAGGACCCCGATGGCGGCACCGATGAAAAGCGACCCGGTGTCGCCCATGAATATCCTCGCCGGGGCCGCGTTCCACCACAGGAAGCCGGCGCAGGCACCGATCAAAGAAGCCGCCATTACCGCTTCGTCGAGAGAAGCCGGGTTCTTATAAATGATCTCGTGCCTCAGCTGGTAAAAACCGATGACGGTGAACGCGGCGAACGCGAACGCGGCCGACCCCGAAGCCAGGCCGTCCAGGCCGTCCGTCAGGTTGACCGCGTTCATGGCCCCGACGATGACCAAGACGGCGAAGATCACCCACCCCACCTTGCCCAGCTGAAGGCCAAGTGAGTTGTAGCGGGTGAACGAAAGGTGGGTGTCCACTTTCAGCCACTCGACCGCCACGATGGCAAAGCCGAGGGCGACCACGAACTGGCCGGCTATTTTGGCCCGCTTGTTCAAGCCCAGGCTGCGCTGGCGGGTGTTTTTTACCCAGTCGTCGATGAAACCCACCAGTGAGGCGAAGCAAATGGTGAGCATCCCGACCAGCCCACGGGTAGTAAAGGTGGCCGAGACGTGGGCGACGATGTAACCAGCCACCGTCGCCCCCGCAATGGCCAGGCCTCCCATCGTGGGCGTGCCGGCTTTGGAGAAATGGCCGGCCGGGCCGTCTTCCCTGATCTGCTGCCCGATGCCCGGGCGCGCAGCCAGGTGATCAATAAAGGGGTCCCCAGGATGGCTACGAGGAGAGCGACGCCGCCGCCGATCAGCAGCGCCTTCATTTGGCCCC
>JASHVH010000403.1 GCA_030039575.1 Acidimicrobiales bacterium
GCTGGTCCCAGACGCTGTCGTGGTCGGGCTGTTCAAAGATGGTGCGCACCAAGGTGGCGACCATGCCCTGGGACGCTTTTGGCACTCGTGTCAACAGGTTTCGCGCAAAGTGCACTCGGCAGCGTTGCCAGGTCGCCCCGGCGAGGACGGCGGCGATCGCGGCCTTCAGGCCTTTGTGGTCGTCAGAGGTGACCAAGGCGACACCCGAGAGGCCCCGGGCCACCAAGGAGCGCAAGAAGGCGGTCCAGCCCGCCCCGTCCTCGGTGGTGATGACGTCGAAGCCAAGCGACTCCCGCCGGCCCTCGTTGTTCACGCCGGTGGCGATGACCACAGCCACGTTCACCACCCGGCCGCCTTCCCTCACCTTCTGGGTCAGGGCGTCGAGCCAGATGTACGTGTACGGCCCGGCGTCCAGGGGCCGGGAGCGGAACGCCTCCACCAGAGCGTCGAGCTCCTTGGCCATGGAGCTGACCTGGGACTTAGAGATCCCTTCTATCCCCATCGCTTTTACGATGTCGTCCACCCGCCGGGTGGAGACCCCTTCCACGTAGCACTGGCACACGACCTGGGTCAGCGCCCTTTCCGCCCGCCGGCGGGGCTCTAGCAGCCAGCCTGGGAAGTAGCTCCCTTGTCGCAATTTCGGCACGGCCAGGTCCATCGTCCCTGCTCGGGTGTCAAGGTCGCGATGCCGGTAGCCGTTGCGCGAGTTCACCCTTTCGGCGCTGCGCTCGCCGTAGCCCGCCCCGCAGATGGCATCGGCCTCGGCCGACATCAGCTGTTCGGCGAAGCTGCGCACCATCTCCCGCAGCAGGTCAGGGCTGTCTTGCTCGAGGTGCTTGCGAAGCCACTCGAGCGCGTCCAAGCTTTCTAAAGCCACCGCATCTCTCCTCTCGGTTGTCGTGAACGGACTTCCAAGAGGTTGGTGCGGTGGTCGTCGCCAGTGGTGGACCCTGCCCCGTCAGGGCCTGAGGGTCACCGGCTCGTACACCACTCCTGAGGACTCAAACCTGACCGAGTCGCGGTTGAACCGACTGGATGCGGCTGATAAGCCGACGCCGATCTCCAGCCGTTTGAACGACCACTTCAGTGCTCAGATCTCCACACTGTCCTCCAACGCGCAACGCTTTTTGCTGGTTGCTGCGGCAGATATCAGCGGCGACCGGTCACTGATCCGGGCCGCGGCACTGACCCTTGGCTGCGGCCCCGAGTCCGAGGGCGAGGCCACAGAAAGGCACTTCATCCTTGGTGGGCCCCGAGTCACCTTCCGCCACCCCTTGGTCCGGTCGGCGGCGTATGCGGGAGCCAGTCAAGAACGACGACGTGAGGTGCACCGCATATTCGCGAACCTTGTTGCGAAGTCGGCCCATCCAGACCGCTGGGCTCGTCACGTCGTGCTTGGCGCCAACGGCCCCGACGCACAACTAGCCTCAGAACTCGAAGAAACGGCACAACTCGCGAGAGCCCGGGGCGGGTACGCGGCCGAGGCGGTGTTGCTGGTTCAGGCCGCCGAACTGTCTGAGCGCCTTGAAGACAGGGCGGCGCGCTTGCTGCGAGCAGCGGACGCCAGGCTCCATGCCGGGGATTACCAAGAAGTGGCAATCCTTCTCGACGAGGCGCAACCATACCTTTCAGACCCACTGGCAGTGGCTGAGGCCGCGCGCCTTCGCGCCTCGCTCTGCATCCAGACCTATCAGACCGCCGCAGCGCCTGGAATGATGCTGGCAGCCTCACGGCTCCTCGTTCCCCTGGATGTCGGGCGAGCTCGCCAAGCTCTACTCGAGGCATTCGGCGCCTACGGGATCGCCCTGCAGTTCACGTCGGGGATCGAGGCAGCCGACATTTCCCGGCTTGTGGACATGACTACGCAAGTCGGGGTTACCGCTTCACTGGAAGACGACGTTCTCGAGGGGACGTCACAGCTCATCGCCAACGGTCCGGAGGCTGGCTACCCGCGCTTGCGTATGGCCGCGGCGCGGTTTTCAGAAGGTGCTGTTTCATACGACGAGATCGCCAGATTGTCAAGCGTTGGAGGCGTCATCGTAAACGTTCTAAACGAGCTGCTCGACGACCGCGCCTACCGAGCTTGGGTTGAGCAGACCGACCGGTCTGCACGCGAAAACGGAGCGCTGTTCGTCCTGCTGTTCAACCTCTTCGCGCTCGTCGAAAGCGAGGTCCGCGTGGGCGACCTCGCCGGTGCGAGAGCGCGCCACGAAGAGGCTCTCGATGTGGCCGCGGCGATCGGCCTTCCGGGAGAGTTCTATGCGCCGATGAGCGCCGACATCCACGCCTGGGCGGGAGATGATGAGCAGGCGATGAGGTGCGCAGCGCTGTTGATCGAGCTCAATTCGGCGGCCGGTATTGCGGTCCCGATGATCATGGGGTACAAAGCCCTGGCTGTATTGCATCTCGGCGCGGGTCGGTACAAAGAGGCACTCGAGGCAACGGCGTACGTGCACGAGCAGGACCCCCTGGGGTGGACGTCCCAATCGCTTCCCATCGCGATAGAAGCTGCGGCCCGATCCAACCAAGTTGACCTCGCCAAGCTGCTTCTCACGCGGCTCGATGTCAGGGCGTGCGCAAGCGGCACCGATTGGGCGGTGGGCCTGAGGGACCAGAGCCGCGCCCTTGTCTCGGCTGGCGCCAGAGCAGAACGGTCGTATAAATCCGCATTAGCACACCTCGGTCAAACCACGGTTACCAGAGACCTCGCCTACGCAAGGTTGCTCTACGGCGAGTGGCTTCGTCGCGAGAACCGCCGTATTGATGCCCGTGAGCAGCTCCGCGCCGCCTACGAGTACTTCGCAGCCATGGGAGCAAGAGGGTTCGCGGGACGGGCTGAGGCCGAGCTGTTGGCCACCGGAGAGCGAACCCCCCCACGAAGAGCAGACAACCTCCCGTACCTTACTCCGCAGGAGCGTCGCGTCGCGACGCTTGCCGCCGAGCGGCTCACAAACCCCGAAATTGCGGCGAAGCTGTTCCTTTCGCCAGCAACAGTTGACTACCACCTTAGAAAGGTCTATCGAAAACTTCACATCACGTCGCGACGCGAACTCGCTAAGTCCCTGGGAGCGATGTCGGTTGATCCGAGTCGGGCCCAGGCCGCGTCGAGTTGAGTAGTCGTTTTCCACCGAGCAAACCGGGGTCGCGACTACGCGAGCCACGGGATGCGAATGGAGGAACTTGAGACGACGATAAAGGGATGCGCTGGTTTATCGGCGTCGGTCGTACAAACGCACGAGGATTCGTCCATGTCGCTTGAACATTTTCCCCCCATCCGAGTGGTGACGAAGGCCACTAGGGGCTCTGTCCAGGAAACGGTAGCAAGGCTTGTGGACATCATCACCATCAAAGACCTGAGGCTCTTTGCTATGATCGACCTAGCTCAAGACGCGCAGACGGTTGGGGCGGACGTACCCCAAACACTGCTGGTGATGTTTGGCGAGGCTCGTCTTGCTGCTCAGATCATCACCGCCGCTCCGCTTGCGGCGCTCGACCTACCTCTGAAGGTACTCGTTTCATCGGATGGCGCACAGACGGTGGTCTCTTATGAATCGCCGCGCTCCTTAGCGAGCCGGCATCACCTACAACCTAATGTGGCCAACAAGTTGGGCCTTTTGAACTCAGTGACCGATGCTGTGGTGGCTTCCGTCTGACTTTGCATTTTCAGCATTTGCGCAGTTGCGCCTCAGCCACGAGGCCCGGCGTCCCGGTACTATCGGTAGCCCCGTGGCGCTGGAGCGTTGGTCCGGTGTCTCGTGGCCGAAGCTTGGCCGCTACCAGGGCCGTGGCCGCGAGCGCCATGACAGTGGCGACCAAGAACGACAGGCGGTAGCCGGCCACGAGTGAACCAGCCGCGTGGGCCGTGCGCGCCGCCGCTATGGTCGCCAGCACGGCCAGTCCCGCTGCCGCCCCCACTTGCTGGCCGGTGGTGAACAGGGCACCGGCCAGGCCCTGGTCGCGGCTCTCCACTCCGGACGTAATGGCGATCGACGCCGCCGGGAGGGCCAGCCCGATGCCGAGCGAAGTCAGCAGCAGGCCGGGCAAGACCGCCGTCGCGTAGCTCGCCCCGACGGAGATCTGGGACAGCCAGAGTTGCCCGGCCGCCATGGACACCAGCCCGGCCGTGAACACCCCTTTGGTCCCCAGCCGCCTCATCAACCGGCGAGTGACGAGGGTGGAAGTGACCACGACGGTCAACGTGGAGGGGACCAGTGCTAGCCCTGTCGCCACCGGGCTGAACCCCTCGACGTGCTGCAAGTAGAGCGAGACGAAATAGACGTAGCCGGCCAGTACTGCGCCGATCAGGAGCATCGCCGCCACCGCGGTCCGGCGGGTCGGCGAAGCGAGCACGGCGGCCGGCAGCATGGGCGCCGAAGCCGTTCGCTCGACCAGAACAAAGACGACCGCCAGCACCACGGCAACAGCTAGGGCGGTGACGGTGGCGGGCGAGGCGAAGCCATGCTGCTGCCCATTGCTCAGCCCAAAGATGAGGGCGCCGAGCGACGCGGTGATCAGCGACGCGCCGGCCAGGTCGAGGTGCTGTCCGCCGGCCGGGCGCTGCGCCGGGAGCCAACGCCCGAGCAACAGCATGATGGCGATCACCGGGGGGTTGACGAGGAAGACGGCGCGCCAACCGAGGTACTGGGTGAGGACCCCGCCAGCGATGATCCCGGTGGTGGCGCCGCCTGCCGTTGTCGCCTGCCATATGGCCAGTGCTCGGTTGCGGGCCGGTCCCTCCGGGTTCGTGGTGGTGAGGAGCGACAGCGCTGCGGGCGACACCATGGCGCCGGCGCCGCCTTGGACGAGCCGGGCGATGATCAGCATGAAAGGCCACTGGGCCAGCCCGCAGGCTACGGAAGCCACCCCGAACAGAGCCAACCCGGACATCAGCAGGCGGCGCCGCCCCAGCAGGTCAGCCAGCCGGCCGCCGGCCAGGAGCAACGACCCAAAGGTGAGCGCATAGCCGGTAACTATCCATTGGAGTTGGGCGGCCGGCATATGCAGTTCCCGCTGGATCGTCGGCAGGGCCACGTTCACGATGCTGAAGTCCAGCTGCAGCACGAACTGGGCCGCGCAGATCAGGACCATGGTCAGCCCGGCCGCTCCCCCGGCCGAGCCGTTCGGCGGAGCGGGCCCACGCTTCAACGGGGGCCCACCCAAAAACGCCCCGCCGCAGCTCCCGAGGGGCGGTCATTATGCAACAGCGACATCTCCGTCATTCTGGTGGAGATCGACGCTGACCGAGTAGCGGCGGTTGGTTAGGCCGCACTGGCCGCTCGGGCGATCAGCCCGGTAACGGCTTTGGGCTGCGCGATGTAGGTGGCGTGACTTCCGAAGACCTCGGTCACGGTTGACCCTGCTCGCTCCGCCATCGTGCGCTGCGCTGAGGGCGGATCATCCAGTTACTCATGACAACCTCCGAATTCGAACTGACTACCCCGAAGCGGTCGCTGCGGTTTGGCCATTGTCAACTCAGGCCATGGTTTGGCGAGTCCCGCCAAACGCGTAGTCTTCGAGTCGAGGTAGGTAGCAAGTTGCACTACAAGCCTCGATGGGGCAGCGGCGCAGGTGGGCCGTCTGATTGCCAGGATTGCCCGCAGAGGCCCCACTCACGCCCGTACCGTAGCCTCGGCGCAGCCAACTGCGCCCGGTGCGTGCCGCGTGCCCGGAGGCCCGTCAAGGAACCGGCAAGACTACGCGGGTCGGGGGATGCGACACAGGCGACACCGGGCCCAACCTGGTCTGGTGCCTGGAAATGAAACTGTCCGACGGAACCGGTCCAACCGACCCCGTAGCCCAACGGCCTCCGGCGATTGACCCCGTTTCGTTGAAAAGATCGTCGAGCCGGCCGAGCCAAAAGATGAGGCCCTCTCTCATCCCAGCACTTATCAAGAGAAAGGAACCCCGATCATGAACCTACGTTCCCTGCTGAAGACGGGGGGAGCCGTCGGGCTCGGCGTCTTCGCACTTCACGCTGTGCAGTCTGGCGCGGCTTTTGCCGCGGGCGCCGGCGGGGCCAACTCGCCTAAGGGCTGGGCCCCGATGCCCGATCCCTCCGATGGGAGCGTCGTTAGCCCTCCGTTCTCGCCGACGCTGACGGCCGAAGAGCGAACGCACCTACAGACCTTCGACGAACTGGACTTCGACGTGTTCTCCCACCATGATTGGAAACGGCTGAGCGAGAGCCATGCCCAGAATATTCGGGTGCACTGGCCCGATGGTCACTATACCGATGGCATCGACAGGCACGCCGAAGACATGGCGGCACTAGCCGTCTGGGCACCGGACGTTCGCATCGAGGTCCACCCTTTGCGAGTGGCCAAGGACAACCTCACCGCCGTTATGGGCGTCATGAAGGGTACCTTCACTCGGCCGATGCCCGACGGCGAGGGTGGCACAATACCACCCACCGGCAAGGCGTTCGCAATCAACATGTGCACCGTCGGGATCTGGAACGAACGGGGCAGGATGGACGAAGAGTTCCTGTTCTGGGACAACCAGATCTTCAATAAGCAGATCGGTCTGGTCTGAGGCGCCTTGGCGAGAACCAATTCACCCGTTCTGCTTCCGTATTACTAAGAACCGAAAAGAGAGGTTGAGAGCGTCATGAGGATTGATGTACACGCGCATTACTGGACCGACGACTACCTCGACCTGATGGTGGAGCTCGGCAGGACGGGTACAGACGTGCAGCGTGGCACGGGTGCTGGTGGCGGTGCAGAGCTGGATGCCCGGCTGCGTCTGATGGAGCGGGCCGGGGTCGAGATGCAGGTGCTCTCCGCGTCACCGCAGTTGCCGTACGGCGAGGATCTGAACAAAACGACGAAGCTCGCTCGGTTCGTCAACGACCAGTACACCGAGCTAGTCGAGAAACATCACGATCACTTTCGGGCCTATGCCGCACTTCCCCTGCCGCACATTGATGCATCCATCAATGAAATGGGGCGGGCGCTTGACGAGCTCGGAATGGTCGGCGTGGTCATGAACACGACGGTGCTCGGTCGCGCCTTGGTCGAAGCTGATTTCGAGCCGGTCTTCGCCGCGCTCAACGAGCGCGGTGCGACCCTGTACCTGCATCCCGCCGGCAACAGCGCTTGCTCGCCCCTGATCCGCGACTACCGCCTGACCTGGATGGTCGGGGCACCCATCGAGGACACCATTTCCATCATGCAGCTCATCACGTCGGGCATCCCGACCCGCTATCCCAACATAACGATCATTAATTCACACCTCGGGGGAGCGCTGCCGATGTTGCTGCAACGAGCCGACGACCAATATCGTTGGGAGGCACCTGAAACGCCAGAACCGCCAAGCGTGGCCTCGCGTCGAATGTGGTACCACACCGTCGGCCACGGGCATGTCCCCGCACTCAGGTGTGCCATCGAGTCCTTTGGCGCGGAACGGCTCCTACTAGGGACCGATTTCCCCTACGAGACCGGGGACACCTTCGTGAGGGCGGTCGAGTACATCAACGATCCCCACGTAGATGCGCGCGCCGCCCGGGCTATCCTGGACGAGAACGCCGAGGCACTGTTGGGGATCGGTTAGCAAGATGCAGGCTGCCGCCAAGACCCGGGGCGCAAGTGCGCTCCGGCCCGATAATGGCCACAAGTCCGTATACCTCCTCGCGCTGCCTCTACCATAGAGGGCGATGGGCGACTGGATCTTTGAGGACAGCCCCAAGGACCACGACCTGGACGCCACAGTGGCCGCCCGGTCGCACTGGTGGGGCACGCCGCGCTACCGGGACCGGATAGCAGTCGGGGACCGGGTATGGCTGCAGGTCACCGGGCCGAAGGACCCTGGCATCTACTACGTCGCGACGGTCGTCTCCAAGACTTATGAGCACCCGGTTCAGCCATCGGGCCCCGACCACTTCCGATGGCGGACCGACATTCGCTTCGACTTCCGCATTGCGCCCCCGTTGCTCAGGTCAGAGCTGCTCGAGGACACCAAGCTCGGATCGTTCCGTCCTTTCCACGGCTTCCAGGGCTCAAACGTACCGGTGCCGCCGGACGTCGCTGCGGCCTTGATGGCACGAGCCGCCCCACGCCTCGAGCCCCTGCCGGGGGCGAGCGAGTAAGTCGCTTCGCCAGGGCCACTCGGCCGCCGGTTTGCTTGTAGCCGTGCCGATTGCCCCACCGAGATATCCAACAGCCATCAGCGGGAGGTCGACCCTAAAGAACCGGGACTCCCCTCGCCCGCATCCTATGAGGCCCAAACCAGCGGTTTGACGAGCTCAATCCGGAACGCAAAAATGCCACTATAAGACGCGCCGGGCACCGCTGCGGGCCCGAGCAAAAAGACGACCTCGAGGAGGCAAGCCGTGAGCAACAGCGTCGCCTCGGCCGCGGTGCCGGGTGTATTGGAAGACCCTCTGCGTAATCGGGGGGTGGCGTTTACGGTGGCGGAACGGGAGGCGCTGGGTTTGACTGGGCGCCTGCCCTCGGCGGTGCTCAGTCTCGAGGAACAGGCACGCCGCGTCTACGCGCAGTTGCAGCGCCAGCCGGGCGACCTGGCCAAGAACGTCTATTTGGAACAGCTCCACGACCGCAACGAGGTCTTGTACTACAAGGTGATCCTGGACCATCTGCCCGAGCTACTGCCCGTGGTCTACGACCCAACGGTGGGCGACGCCATCGAAAGGTATTCCCATGAGTACCGGCGGCCGCGAGGGGTGTTCCTTTCCATCGACCAGCCAAACGACATGGAGAAGGCCTTCGGGACGCTGCAGCTCGGGCCCAACGACGTGGATCTGATCGTCTGTTCAGATGCGGAAGAGATCCTCGGTATTGGGGACTGGGGTGTTGGGGGCATCCAGATCTCGGTCGGGAAGCTCGCCGTCTATACAGCGGCGGCCGGGATCGACCCCCGCCGGGTCATCCCGGTGTCGCTCGACGTGGGGACCAACAACGAGGGTTTACTCAACGACCCGCTCTACTTGGGGAACCGGCACGCCCGCGCCCGCGGGCCGGCCTACGACGCGTTCATCGAAAGGTACGTACAGACGACATCGTCGCTGTTCCCCAACGCTTTGCTCCACTTTGAGGACTTCGGGGCGGGCAACGCCCGCCGCATCTTGTTGAAATACCGTGACAAATACCGGCTCTTCAACGATGACATGCAAGGCACTGCTGCAGTGGTGATGGCCGGGCTTTTCAATGCGCTGAAGGTAACTGGCGCTCGATGGCGCGACCAGAAGGTGGTTATTTTGGGCGGGGGCACCGCGGGAGTAGGCATTGCCGACCAAATCCGCGACCAAATGGCGCGCGATGGGTTGAACGAGGATGAAGCGATCCGCAATATCTGGATAGTGGACCTGCCAGGCCTGCTCACAGACGACATGGGTGACGGCTTACTCGACTACCAGGGCCCCTACGCGCGGCCTGCCTCGGAGGCGGCGGGCTGGGCTAAGACACCAGTGCAGGTCGACCCGGCCGCGGCCCAGCGTTGGCCCGAAATGGCAGCATTGCGACAGGCCCGGGCGCAATCAGGCGTTATCACCCTCCAGACCGTGGTCGAAAAAACCAGACCGACAATCCTGATCGGCGCCTCGACGGCGCACGGGGCTTTCACCCAACAGATCGTCGAGACCATGAGCGCCGGTGTGCCACGGCCCGTGATTTTCCCGATCTCCAACCCGACGTCCCAGATCGAGGCCCTGCCGACCGATATCATCACCTGGTCCAAGGGCCGGGCTCTGGTAGCCACCGGCCTGCCGTTTGAGCCGTTCGAGTACGAAGACGTGAGTTACTCGTTCGGCCAGGCGAACAACGCATTGCTCTATCCAGGGCTGGGGTTGGGCACCGTCGTCTCCGGCGCTTCGCAGGTTACCGATGCCATGCTCCTGGCCGCCGCCGAGGCAGTGGCGGGCCAAGCTGACGTAAGCGGGCTGGGCGCTTCCTTGCTACCCCTGGTAGAAAACCTGCGTGCTTCATCGGCTACGACAGCCATTGCCGTGGCCACAGCAGCGGCGGCCGATGGTGTTGCCACGAAAACGCCACGCGGCGGCTGGGTCCAGGCCGTTCAGGACGCCATGTGGCAGCCGGTCTACACCGGCGAGATCTCGTGATTCGGCCTGAGCGAAGGCGAAAAGTCAGGCGCCCCCAGATCACCCGCAGTGGGAGGTGTCCCCGAGCAGCAAGCAGGGCAAGCTCGGGGAGACGCCCACTGGGCTCACTCGTCGGGCAACGAATCGAGGGCGTCTCGCAGCGCAGCTCGTGAG
>JASHVH010000031.1 GCA_030039575.1 Acidimicrobiales bacterium
GCACGTCCCTTTCGGCGTGGCCCGTGTACAGCTGAGTGGGCCGGCCGATCCGGTTGGCCCCGGAAGTGGTGAGCTCGAGCCAGTGGGCGACCCACCCGGCGGTGCGGCCCACCACGAAAAGGGGAGTGAACATCTCGTCGGGGAAACCGATGGCCGTGTAGACGATCCCCGAATAGAAGTCGACGTTCGGGTACAGCCGTCTGGAAATGAAGAAATCATCGGCCAGCGCCACTTCTTCCAGACGAAGGGCGATGTCCAGCAGGGGGTCTTGTGGCGCCAGTTTTTCCACCAGGTCCAGGGCCACCTGGCGGATCACTTTGGCCCTGGCGTCGGTCGTCTTATAAACGCGGTGGCCGAAACCCATCAGCCGGAACGGGTCATTGCGGTCCTTCGCCTTCTCGACGAAGTAAGACAGCGGGCGGCCCGAGTCCTTTATTTCCTTGAGCATCTTTATGACGGCCTCGGCCGCGCCCCCGTGAAGGGGCCCCCAGAGGGCATTTATGGCGGCGGAGACCCCGGCGTAAAAACCGGCCCCGGAAGATGCCACCATCCGGAGGGTCGCCGTCGAGCAATTGAGCTCGTGGTCGGCGTGCAGGACCAGCAGCGTGTCCAGCGCCCGCGCCGCGGCGTTATCAGGGAGGTAGTCGCTGCCCGGGATGGTAAAGCACAACTGCAGCAGGTCCTCGGCGTAATCGAGCGAGCGGTTGCTCTTGGCCCGGGGCAGGCCGCGCAGCGTCGAAAGGGCGTAACCGGCGAATATGGGCATGGCGGAAAGGATGCGGACGCCGGCTTGCTCGACCCGTTCCCGGCCGCCCGGACTGGCGGCATCGCCGGCGTAGGCACTCAGTGCTTCAGTGGCGATAGCCAGCATCGCCATCGGGTGCATCGATTGCGGGAAAGAGTCGAAAAGGCGCTCGAGCCCGACGTGGAGAACCAGTTTGGGGTCACGCACGGCGGCCACGAACTGGTCGGCCTGTTCGGCAGTCGGCAGTTCCCCGTAGATGAGCAAGTACGCCACCTCGAGGAACGAGAACGAGGTGGCCAACTGCTCGACCGGGTAACCGCGGTAGTACAAGCGGCCGGCTTCACCGTCCACGAAGGTGATGGCCGACTGGTACGCGGCCGTGTCGGCGTAGCCGGGGTCGAAGACCGAGAGGCCGTACTGGGACAGGCTGGCTACATCAACGGCCGTTCGCCCCAGCGTCGGGTGCTCGACCGGTAGTGCGATGGACTTGTCGCCGACCGTGAGCGTCGCGTTCTCATGCGCCTGTTCGGGACCGGTCACTGCTCGGCCCTCCTTTCTTGTCGCCCTTTCCACTGCCTTGGTGTTGCCCAGGGGTATGAGCGAGGCCGTTCAGCCCAGGGGCCTCTCCTGCCAGCTGCCGCCCCCGAGGGGACAAGCGGGGCCAAAGTCATCTGCAGCAGCACTGGATCGCAGCCTACCGGCGGTCACTTGGCGCACGCACCCGGGGGCGCCGGGGGCCAAGGCCGACACTACGGGGCTGGGTGGCTAGCCCAGCACGCAGCCCGTTGCCGTTATACTTGCCGTTCTGTGTATGCGGTGATCAAGACGGGCGGCAAACAAGAGCGCGTCGAAGAAGGCCAGCGCGTGACCGTTGAGCGGCTGCGGGCGGCCGACGGCGACGAGGTGTCTTTCGCGCCTGTGCTGCTGGTGGACGGCGAGACGGTGTTGGCCACGCCGGCCGAGCTCTCCGGGGCAAAAGTAACGGCGCGTGTAGTCGGGTCTGAGAAGGGGCCGAAAGTGCGCGGGTTCGTGTACAAGGCCAAGACCCGCCAGCGCCGGACCTGGGGTCACCGCCAAAGCTACGACGTCATCGAAGTAACGGCCATCACCAGGGAGGCTTGAGCAGTGTCCAAGACTAAGGGCGGCGGTAGCACCCGCAACGGGCGCGACAGCGCCGGCCAGCGCCTGGGCGTGAAGGTCTTCGACGGTGGCGCCGTGAAGGCAGGCTCGATCATCGTGCGCCAGAGGGGCACCCGGTTCCACCCGGGGACCGGCGTCGGCCGGGGGAGGGACGACACGTTGTTCGCCCTCGTGGAAGGGCACGTCCGCTTCGCTCGCCGCAACGGCCGGCGGCTGGTGGACATCCACCCGGTCGCTGCGTCCAGTAACTGACGCCGGGCGGGGCCCTGGCCGAACTCAACTAGGGCGCCCGGCCCTTAGGCCGTCAGGAGCCGGCTGTGTTCGTTGACGAGTGCCAGATCCACGTAAAGGGCGGTGACGGCGGGGCCGGAGCGGTGTCCTTCCGGCGCGAGGCCCATGTGTCGAGGGGTGGCCCTGATGGTGGCGACGGCGGGAGAGGTGGCGACGTCTGGTTGGTGGCGGACCACAACGTGGCATCCCTGCTCTCGTTCAAAGACCACCCTTACCGCAGCGCCACTTCTGGTGCCCATGGCCAGGGCAAAGGCAAGCACGGCCGGAACGGGACCGACTCGGACGTGCCCGTCGCCCTTGGGACCGTAGTTCGCGACCTCGAAGGCGCGGTGGTGGCCGACCTCAACGAAGGCGGCGCTCGCTGGCTGGCCGCTCGTGGGGGGCGAGGGGGCAGGGGCAACGCCCGTTTCTTGTCCAACCGCCGCCGGGCGCCGAACTTCGCCGAGCAGGGCGAGCTGGGCGAAGAAGCCTGGTACGACCTGGAGCTGAAGCTGATGGCGGACGTGGCCCTGGTGGGTTTCCCCAACTCGGGCAAGTCGACGCTGATATCGCGCATATCAGCGGCCAAGCCCAAGGTCGCCAACTACCCGTTCACCACGCTCGAGCCCCATCTCGGAGTTGTGCGCTTCAAGGTGCACGAGTTCGTGGTGGCCGACATCCCCGGGCTGGTCGAAGGGGCCAGCGAAGGCAAGGGCCTCGGCCATCGTTTCCTGCGCCACATCGAGCGGGCCCGCGTCCTGCTCGTCCTGGTGGACCTTGCCGCTGACGATGGCCGGTCGCCGGAGGAACAGGAACGTCTGCTGTCGGTTGAGCTGGAGCGGTACGAACCCGAACTGGCCGACCGGCCCCGGCTCGTGGTCGGTTCGAGGGCAGACATCGCTACTGACGCCTCATGGGCACGCTCGGGGCTGCCTACCATCTCGGCGCTGACCGGGGATGGCCTGCCCTGGCTGCTCGGCCAACTTGCCCGGTTGGTGGACGAAGCTCGGGCCAGCCAACCCCGGCCCCGGCGGCTGGTGGTGCACCGCCCAGTGCCCACCGGCGTAGTGGTGGAGCGGGCCGGCGACGGTTCGCTGGTGGTGAAGGGCCGCCAGGCGGAGCGGGCCGTGGCACTGTCCGATCTGACGGATGCGGGCGCACTCGCCTACGCCCAGGAACGCCTGCACCGCCTGGGGGTGGACCGGGCACTGGCCCGGGCGGGTGCCCGCCAGGGTGACCGGGTCCGGATCGGACGCTTCGAGTTCGATTGGGAACCAGACTTATGAGCCCAAACTGATGCGGCCAAATTTATGAGCACAGGCTCGGCCCGCACCGTCGTCGTCAAAGTCGGTACTTCGTCCATCACCGATGACCGCGGCCGGATCGTCGAAGCCGCCATCGCCAAGCTGTGCTCCGAGGTGGCTGAACTGCGCTCCAACGGTGACCAGGTGGTGGTAGTGACCAGCGGGGCCGTCGCCGCCGGCCTGCCGGTGTTGGGCCTCCACCCGAGGCCGAGCGACCCGGCCGTCCTGCAGGCCGTTTCCGCTGTGGGCCAGAGCCGTTTGATGGGCCACTACGACCGGGCGCTGGAGGCAGCCGGCCTGGTGGGCGGTCAGGTCCTGCTCGCCCCGCTCGACTTCTGGGACAGGGCTCAGTACCTGCACGCCCGCGAAACGCTCCACCTGCTGCTCGGCCTGGGCGTCGTCCCTGTAGTGAACGAGAACGACGCCATCGCCGACGATGAGATCCGCTTTGGCGACAACGACCGGCTGGCTGCTCTGGTGGCCAACCTCCTGCAGGCCGAGCTGCTCGTGCTCCTGACGGACGCGGCGGGCCTGTTCACGGCGGACCCCCGGTTGAGCGAAGAGGCGTCTCTGGTCGAAGAGGTGCTCGAAGTCGACCAGGTGCTCTCGCTTGCCGGTGGCCCCGGGAGCTCTCGTGGCAGCGGGGGCATGGCCTCGAAGCTGGCGGCCGCCAAGATCGCCGCCTGGTCCGGGGTAAGGGTCGTGATCGCCGCGGCTGAGCGGCCCAGCGTGCTGGCGGACGCGGTTCGAGGGGCGGCCGGGGTCGGCACGGTGGTGCGCCCCCGAAGTGGCCGCCTCCCGGCTCGCAAGCTCTGGATCGCGTTCGCCCTGGCACCGGCCGGGACGGTGGTAGTGGACGCCGGGGCGAAGACGGCTCTGGTCGAAAGGGGCGTCTCGCTGCTGCCGGCGGGCGTTCGTGACGTGCGCGGCGACTTCGCTCCGGACGACGCCGTCGAGGTGGCCGGGCCCGACGGCTCGGTGTTCGCCAAGGGCCTCGTCCGGCATAGTGCCAAAGCGTTGAGGGAGTGGGCGGGCTGGCACACTTCGGAGATGCCGGCCGACGTCCCTCAGGAGGTCGTCCACCGAGACGACCTGGTCATCCTGCCCTAGGCGACCGGTCCCCCCCCGCCGGCGGCCGCCCGGCGCCTGGCTGCTTGCGCTTTACGGGCCGCACATCCCCCATGAGCTGAGGACGGGGTTGGGTACGCCCTGGCCGCAGGGGGTACTGGTGAACTCCCCCAGGTAGGCCCAGGGATTAGCCTGCACTTTTACGAAAATGGCGGTGCTGTCGAACTGGGCCAAGAGAGCTTGCCCATTGGTCGAACCTGATACGGATTGGGCCTGGGTAGAGGGGACAAATCGCGCGATGGCCCAATAGGTCCCGATGGCCGGCTGCTCGGCGAAAAAGACGGATCCGGGCAAGACGGAGGCAACGTCGGCGATGCTCATGCGTACGCCGCCCGGGTGGGCATCCACCCACAGCGTCGTGATCAACTGGCCGAAGCCGTTGGGTGCGGACGAGTTGACGGCAGGGCTGGTGCTGGCGGCCGGGTTGATGTGCGGCCTTGTGGTGGCGGTCGTCGGGGCCTGAGTGCTCGGGGGAGTAGTCCGGGGGGTGGAGCCGGCACCCACGGTAGATACGTGGCCGTTGCCCCCCGCCGTGCTGGTTGTGCCGGCGCTGGTGCTGGTGGGCGGTTTGGGGTGGCTTGTCGTTGGCCCGGCGGCGGCCTGGCCCGTCTTTGGCGACGTTCCACCTCCGTGGCCGTTGCCGCCTCCGCCACCGCCGGTCGCCATAAGCGGGACCGCCACCGCGGCGGCGACGATCACGGCGCCGGCCACTGCTGCGCCGGCCACTACGGAGCGCCGGCGCCTCGGGGCGTCGGCCACCTCGCGGTACGCATGGCGAGGTCGATAACGGGCCACAACCGTATTTTGCCCTAGCTGGTGCCCCGAAAGGCGGCTGGCTACGTTTTGGCCCCGGGGACCGTCATCGGCCGGCTCGGCGCAGTTCCGCCCTCAGGTGCTGTTGCGCCGGCTGGCCGACGGCGCCCATTTGAAGGGTGTAGTACAGGGTGTCCCCTTCCACCCGCAAAGAACGGGAAAGGGCGGTCACCTCCTTGGCCGTCGAGCTCAAGCCGATCGCTCGGGTCGTGAGCTCGAGGCTCGGGCCGGCCAGGGTGCCTTCTTCGATTTCGGCCACGCCGGTCGGGTGGGCCAGGACCAGCTCCACCCGGCCGGCGGGGACGGCCCTCCAGAAGCCGACCTCGCTGTGCAATGGCCGGCCGTCCTCCAGGCTCCATGTCTGCTGCGAATAAGTCAGGAAAGGCTTGCCGACATGGCCGAAATTCACTTCCTCTCTATAGGAAAAGCGGCTCACCGTCGGGTAAGTCCCCTCACCCTCTCCCGTCCAGCTCCCCAGCAAGAAGGCAAGGGGGACCACGTCGGGGTGGAGAACAGGGCCCTCGCCGGTCAGGTCACCCATAGTGCCGCGCCCCTAACAAACTCCCCGGGTAGTCTTGTCCTCTTTGGGCCGGGGCCGCGACCTCGCCGCCGCGGCCAGGCCGGGCCGCCCCGGCCGGGCGTGGCTGGTGCCAAGGTGCACCGGCCCCTGCGATTCGAGGTGCTCGACCGTGCGCTTCAAGTCGTCGGCCAGCATGCCGGCGAGATCGCGGGAAAAGCCTTCCCTTACGACGACACGGAGCACGGCAATGTCCTGGGCGTTGGGGGCGAGGGTGTACGCCGGCACTATCCACCCACGCTGGCGCAGGTGGGCCGCAATGTCGAACACGGTGTAGGGCCGGGCGCCCCGCTCGGCCCCCTCCGCCACACGCCAGCAGACGAGCGGCAAAGTGCCCGGTTTGCTCATGATCTCGAAGCGGCCCACGGACTCGACCGCCTTGGTCAGGTAGGAAGCGGTCTCCTCCAGCCCCCGCATGATGTCCGTGTAACCCTCGACCCCCAGGCGCAGGAAGTTGTAGTACTGGGCCAGGATCTGCCCGGATCCCTTGGAGAAGTTCAAGCTGAACGTCGGCTGGTCGCCGCCCAGGTAGTTCACGTGGAAAATCAGCTCGTCCGGTAGGTCCTCTTCGCTCCGCCAGACGACCCAGCCCACGCCCGGGTAAACAAGGCCGTACTTGTGGCCCGATACGTTTATGGAATGCACCGTCGGCAGCCTGAAGTCCCACTCGAGGTCGGGCCGGAGAAAAGGGGCCACAAAGCCGCCGCTGGCCGCGTCGACGTGCAGAGCCACGTCCCAACCGTGCTTGGCGTTCAATTCGACCAGGGCGTCGTTGAGCTCGCTGACGGGTTCGAACTCGCCCGTGTAGGTGCTGCCGAGGATCCCGACGACGCCGATCGTGTTCTCGTCGACGAGCTCCATGGCTTCGTCGACGCCTATCACGTAACGGTCCCTCGTCAGTGGGACGTAGCGCGGCTCCACATCCCAATATCGGGCGAATTTTTCCCAACAAACCTGGACATTGGCGCCGAAAACGATGTTCGGGGCGTCAGTGGGCTTCCCCTCGCTGCTCCGGCGCTTCCGCCATCGCCACTTGAGGGCCAGGCCGGCCAGGTGGATAGCCTCGGAGGACCCTACGGTGGCACAGCCGACGGCGTCGCCCTGCTCATGAGCGTGGAAGAGCCGGGCGAGCATGTTCACGCAGCGGTTGTGGATCTCTGTCGTCTGGGGGTACTCATCGGCGTCGATGAAATTGCGGCCGAAAGACTCGCTCATCACCTTGTCGGCTTCGGGCTCCATCCAGGTGGTGACGAAACTGGCCAGGTTCAAGGTGGGGTTGCCGTCCAGGTTTAGCTCGTCGTGGATTATCTGGTAAGCCGCGTTCGCCGGCATGCCATGTTGCGGTAGCTGGTAACGGGGAACGGGCTCGCACAGTTCGCGGGTCCCGTACATCGGCGCAAGTTGGGAGTTTTCCTCGTCCAGCTCGGACGTTTTGAGCTTCCTCGCGAGCATGGCCTGCTACCTCCTCGGGTCGGCGGGGGCTCGGCGCGGGGCTGGCTGCGGAGGCCAGGAGCCCGACCAGCCTGTGCTAGCAAACCTCGGGCGCCAGTGTCTAATGCCAGCGTCCAACAAAGCGTGCCACCGCCCGGCAAAGTGGCTGCCGCCCCGCCTGCGTCAGGTGTCGCCTGGAAAAAGAACTTGCGCGTTCGAAGGCCCACGCCGCCGGGCCCGGCGACGAGAGGCTTCGAGCGCGCAAGTGGTCGTTCGGTGACCGTCGGGCTCTAGGACGAGGGCAGTTCCACGCAAGTGGCTTCGCAGGTGCCGAAGCGCCCGTCCCGGACGTAGCCGATGACGACGGTCTTGCCTATGTAGCGCTCCCCGAGCAGGGCTTGCAGTTCCCGCACGTCCCCGATCGGTTTGGAATCGAGGGAAACGATGACGTCACGAGGCCGAAGGCCGGCCTTCCCGGCGGGGCTGGACGCCACCACCGAGACGACTTCCACACCGCGGGCATACCCGGTGGCCCGGGCCACGGCTTGGGGGAGCGGGCGAGGCCCCCCGCCGATGCCCAGGTAGGCGCGCCGGACGCGGCGCCCGGCGGCGAGGGTGCCGATTATGGCCCGCGTCGTCTCGTTGACGGGGACGGCCATGCCGAGGCCCTGGCCGACCCACGGCCCGACCAGTGCCGTATTTATCCCGATTACCTCCCCGGCGCTATTGGCCAGGGCGCCCCCCGAGTTCCCGGGGTGAAGAGAGGCGTCGGTCTGTATGACGTCGCCGAGCAACCGGCTCCCCGGGCCCCCGGAGGCCAGCAGGTTCCGTCCCAGGGCGCTCACCACCCCGGCGCTCACCGAACCCTCGAAGCCCAGCGGGTTGCCGATGGCGACCACCAGCTGGCCCACCCGGAGGCGGCTGGCGTCCCCGAGCGTGGCCGGTTGGTAGCCGTTGCCCGAGGCCCGGACTACGGCCAGGTCGCTGAGGCGGTCCGCTCCGACGACCTCGAAGGCGGCCTCGTCGCCGGTGGTGAACGCGGCAGTCCCGCGGTTCGACCCCTGCACCACATGAGCGGAGGTGACGAGCAGCCCGTCTGCCGAAATGAGCACGGCCGAGCCGGCGCCTGCCGGCCGGTGCATCTGGTCCTCGACCCTCAATGCAGCTACCGACGGCAGGAGCTTTTCGGCCACCCAGGACACGGTGCGCGAGTAACTGTCCAGCAGCGCTTCGTCCAGGTCGGCGAGTGCCGGCCCGTCGGTCGGGGCACCGGCCGGGAAATCGGCTGTGGCCGCTCCGCTCAGGGCGCCAGGAGGCTGTAGGCCACTCGAGCCTGGCGGCACGTCAGCGGGCGCCGGCAAGGTGCCCGTAGTCATCACGCGCTCCCTTGCTGGGAAGCCGCAGCCTGGTCGAAGTTCACGGCTACCGCCAGCTCCTCGACGCCCCGCACCAGCACAAGGTCCGCAGAGCCGGTGTCACCTGTGGCCAGCAGGGCCGCGGCCAGCTCCTCAACCGTGGTCACCGGCGTGCCACCGACCGAAACGATCAGATCCCCGCGACGGATGCCGGCCCGGTCGGCGGGCCCGGACTCTTCGACGGCGTGCACAAGGAGGCCGTCACGCTGCGGCAGGCCAACGGCGTGGCGAAGCCGACGGGCCACCCTGGGCGGCGCCAGGGCAACGCCGAGGCGCACCCGTCGGGGCGACTCGCCCCGGGCCAGGGCGTCCACGCGCGCCTTCAGCTCCGACCCGGCCGGCAAAGCCAGGTAGAAGCCCTCACCGGGCCGGTGAGTATTAATGCCCACCAGCCGTCCCTCGCTGTCGACCACGGGGCCGCCCGAAGAACCATGGGCCAGCGGCGCGCTGTGCTCGAGCGCCCCCGTGACGGTCCTTCCTTCGGGGCCCCTGAACGACAAGCCGAGGCCGGTGATGAAACCGACGCCCGCTCGCAGGCTGCGCCCACCCGGACGGCCCAGCCCGATCACCACCTCACCCAGCTCGACGTCGCCCTCCGACCACGCCACCGCCGGGCTCCCACCGGTGTCGACCGACAGGACCGCGAGGTCACCCTCGAGGTCGGCCCCGGCGACGGTGGCCGTCGCCACCCTGCCGTCGGCGAACGACACCGCGGGCTCTCCCCGCAGGTTGTGGGCATTGGTCACTACCAGGCCATCTCCGACGATGACTCCGCTACCGGCGGGCCCAACCCCAACGACCGAGGCCTGCACCGCTCCGATCACCTCGGTGACGGCCTTCGAAAAATCTCCCAACGACGTGCTCACGCTTTCCTCCTGGTCAGACGTAACTTGTAACTTGCAAGTAAGAAGTTACTGCACGAGCGACGCGTAGCGGCGAGTTGCCCGCGAGATCCCAGGCCGGCGCCCAAGAGTTCGAGAAGTGGGAGGATGGAAGAGCAATGACTGACGTGGCCGGTAACTCCGCGCTCGACGTAGCTATGGCCAGGGTCGGCGACCGTTGGACCTTGCTCGTGGTAGATGCCCTGCTGGACGGGCCGAGGCGGTTCACTGACCTCGAAGCGGCGGTGCCGGGCCTGGCCCCGAACGTCCTGTCCTCACGGCTCCGCCGCCTGGAACGGGAAGGCATCATCGAGGCTGTCCCCTATTCGGAGCGGCCCACACGGTACGAGTACCGGGTGAGCCCTCAGGGCAGAGAACTGGCCGGTGCCCTGCGCCTGCTGGCCCGATGGGGAGCGCAGGCCACGGGGGGCGAGGCGGAGGGACCGCGCCACCGGTCCTGCGGCACCCTGCTCGAGGCCCGCTGGTACTGCCCGACGTGTGAGAGGGTCACGGACCGGGCCGACGACGACATCGCCTGGCTCTAGCCGGCCGTCCTCGGACGGAGGCGGCGGCTCGCAGCCGCCGGACCGAACTGGGAATGAAAAGTGCTCTCTCGCACACCTTTTCGTTCCCAGTTTGATCTTCTAGGCGACGGCCTCGGCTAACAACGTGACCTGGTCGAGGCGGCCGGAACCCGGGGCGAAGATCAGCTCATCGCACCCGCTCTCCCTGAAGCCCTCGATGTAGGCCTTGACCATTTCCGGGCTGGATGCCATCCCGGCCGCGATCCGGTCGGCGAAGGGCCCGAGCCAGGCGTAGTAACGCTTTATCGTCGAAATGGCTTCTTCCCGGGCCTCCTCGCCGATGGCGTAGTACGCCAACGACAGTTTGCGCGGGTGGCCGGGCCGGCCGGCGTCCTTCCAGGCCCGGTCGAACGCGCCGCCCCGGTCCAGGAACATGTCCGGCGTCCCGCCCCCCATTATCCAGCCGTCGACCAGGCCGGCCAGACGACGTAAAGCGGCGGGGCCGAACGCCCCGAGGATGATTGGAGGGCCCCCAATATTGACTGGCGGCGGCCCTACGGGCCCATCGAGGCCCCGCTCCTCGCCCCTCCAGATCCGGCGCAGTTCCTCCACTTGTTCGGCGAGGCGCTGGCTTCGCCCCCCTACCGGTAGCCCGCTGGCGGTGTAGTCGTCGTCACGGCCGCCCGTCCCGACCCCGAGCACGAGGCGGCCCCCGGAAATGCGGTCCAGCGAAGCGGTTTGTTTGGCCAGTAAGGCCACATTGGCGTGGAGCGGCGCCAGCAGGATGGACGTCGTGAGCCGGATCCGCTCGGTAACCGCCGCTGCCGCCGACAGCGCGATCAGGTCGTCGTAGTTCGGGTAGACGAGGCGGCCCACGGTACCGAGACTGACAAAACCGGCCTCTTCGGCTCGTTTTGCCCAAGTGACGAGCGTTTTGCCATCAAGGTCGGCGACTTGCGTCGGCAGACCGATGCCGATCTCCATTTCCGGGCCTCCTTTTCGCCCCTTCCACGCTGGACCTAGCGCATGCTACTGGGGAGGCCGGGCGCCGCCCGCTACGCCCAACCTGGCGTCCTTCGAACTGAGCGCGAAAAAGCGCGTGGTACACCGCCAGCCCTTTTCGCGCACGGTACCGTTTGCCACCGGGGCCCGGGCCTGCGGCGGGGGGCCGGGCGCTCTTTGGCCAAGGCCGACTACACCAGGGAGCGGGGCTACGCCCAGGCCGTGCCGCCGGGTGGCAGAGTGAGCGGGAGCCGGAACGATTCGTACAGACCGGGATAGTCGAAGGCGGTAATGCGAGAAATGCCACCGGCCGATATCCGGAGGACCTGGACGTGGGTGCCTCGGAAGAGGCCGTCGGCGTCCAGCCGGTACATGGCCAGTGCCGGCTGGCCGTTCGCTGATGTCTCCACCATCCGCCGGATCCCGGCGCCCCGCCTCGAAAAGACGGCCGCCGTGAACCGCAGCGTGGCCTCCCGCCCGGAAAACCAGGTGAGGCTGGGAGGCATTTCGGTGAGCACGTCCTCCCGCAACAGCCCGGCCAGCGAGTCGACGTCTGCGTCTTCGAACGCCTTCACGTAGCTCTCGAGCACCTCCCGGCGCTCCGGGTCGGGCGGGTCGGCCAGTTCGTCTTCGCTTGGTGCCAACTGGTCGAGCTGGACGCGCGCCCGCTGCAAGGCGCTGTTCACTGCGGCCGTGCTGGTGTCGAGGAACTCGGCCACCTCGGCCGCCCTCCAGGCCAGGACCTCTCGTAAGAGAAGCACGGCGCGCTGCTTGGCCGGCAGGTGCTGCAAAGCGGCCACAAACGCCAGCCGCACCGAGTCCCTCCTGACGGCGAGGTGGGCCGGGTCGGCCGGCGACGCCAGCCAGACGTCGGGGAGCGGCTGGAGCCAGGGGATCTCCGTGTGAGCCGGCCCCAGCGCCGGGCTCGTGCTGGCCTGGTTCAGGTCCGAGGGCAAAGTCCGGGCGGGCCGCGACTCGAGCCAGCTCAGGCAGGCGTTGGTGGCTATCTTGTAGAGCCACGTCCGGAGCCCACCTTTGGCCGGGTCGAACTTCCCGTAGGCCCGCCACGCCCGGAACAACGTCTCCTGCACCAGGTCCTCTGCCTCGCTCGCCGACCCCAGCATGCGGTAGCAGTGGGCCAGTAGCTCCCGTCTGAAGGGCTCCGCCGCTTGCGTGAACTCGTGGTTCAGTTCCGCCGGCGCCATGGTCATCGGGTGCCTACCGGTTGGGCTGCCGTCGTCCGCGGTGCTAAGGCCACTGGCACTTCGGCCTCAGGCGCCGAGGCCCCAGGCCTCGGACCCCCAGGCGCCGAACCCGCAGGCGCCGAACCCCCGGGCGCCGAGGTGGTGCCTGCAGGGGCGGTGGCCGGCGCAGCTTCCGCCCGCCTCGCCCTTGAGGGTGCCCAGGAACCCGCCAGGGCGGCCAGCAGGGCCAGGCCGGCGCAGGCCCACAGGGCGGCCGAAAAGCCCCGGGTGAAGGCGCCCGCCGAGCTGTACGCACCGTGCTCGCTGAACACCGCGGCCACCACGGCGATACCGAAGGTCCCGCCCAGCTGCCGCAAAGTGTTCAGCGCTCCCGACGCTTTCCCCATGGCCCAGCGGGGGACAGAACCCAGGACGCAGTTTTGCACTGCCGGCATGGCCATCGAGGTCCCGCAACCCGACACCACCATCGGCAGCACCATAGAAATATACGCCAGGCCCGGCTTGGCGATAAAAGCCAACCAGGCAAAGCCAAAACCCTGCAGGGTCAGGCCGGTGGCCAACAGCACCCGCTCTCCGACCCGGTTTACAAGGGCGCCTGCCCTTGGCGCCACGAAGAAAAGGGTGGCCGTCCACGGGGCCAACCGTAGGCCCGCCCCCAGGGGCCCATAGCGGAGCCCCGTCTGCAGGAACTGGGCCATGAAGAACGCCGCCCCGAACATCGATGCCATTTGCAGGAGGGCGGTCAGGTTCCCGGCCGAGAACCCCCGGGAGCGGAAGAACTGCATGGGCAACATCGGTTCGCCGGCCCACAGCTCCCATGCCACGAACGCAGCCAGCGCCACGACCCCGCCGGCCAGGGAAGCCATGACCTCCGGGCCCCCCCACCCGAGGGTGCTGGCCCGGACGAGGCCCCATGTGAGGCCCAACGCCCCGGCGGTGACAAACGTCAGCCCGCCTATGTCCAGCCCCGCCTTCGGCCCGAAGCTCTCCGGGATGCGC